>JAAFHO010000353.1 GCA_013297575.1 Chitinophagales bacterium | reverse complement strand
ATGTGATCGTTACGCTATATTCATTGGAAAATAGAAAAGGCGTGCAAGGGGGTACTTGTTGGGTATTAGGCAAGTCGGAAATGCCTGAAAATATAAACCCGGAAACACAAGAAGATGCCCATAACGCCTTGATAAACAACACATCAGCCTTCAAAACCTATCCCGATACCCAAGCATTGCTGGAATTTGTAGCACCGCCCATTTCATTGGTAATTATTGGCGCAGGAAACGATGTGCTTCCCTTGATGCACTTTGCCGATATATTGGGCTGGGAAACAAAAATTGTGGATGGTCGCGCCAATTATGCCCGACCTGAACGTTTTGCGACAGCCTGCCAAGTATTGGTCTCCAAACCCGAAAAAGTACTTGAACAGATCGCGATCGACCCTTGGACAGCATTTGCACTGATGACACATAATTTTATTTATGACAAAGCCATGTTGCGCGAATTGTGCCAAAAAGAAGCCAAATATATCGGTATGCTGGGGCCTAAAAAGAAATTAGACCGTATGCTGGAGGAACTGGCAAATGAGGGAATGAACATCGATTCCGAGCAACAAAAGTCGATTTATGGCCCCGTTGGTCTAGATATTGGTGCCGAGACACCCGAGGAAATAGCCCTTTCTATTATTGCCGAAATAAAAGCCGTATTTGAAGGTCGAAATGGTTCGTTTTTAAGGTCAAAAACAGGTGCCATACACGCGTCATTAACCCATGAGCAATAAGGTGTTTTCTCCAAAATAATCTTTAAAGGCCATTGAAAAATTGCCCGGATTAGGAAAACCAACCATCGCAGAAATGGCTTGTGGTGTTCCGGCGCGTTTTTCCAATAAGAATTTGGATTTTTCCAAACGCAATTCGCGGATCAATTGTCCGGGTTCTTTACCCGTGAGCGCACGGAGTTTGCGCACAAATAATGGGTTACTCATTTGCATTTTTCGAGCAATTTCATCGGGCATTAGGTCAATATTGGCTATATCTGCTTCGATATACGTGATTATATCAGCAATAAATCGATTTGGAATAGGTGGTCGATCATCTGTAAAGTATAATTGCAGCAGACGTTGAAAGTCATCGTGTTTTGTTTTTTGACTATCAATAAGGTGTTTTACCGTAATATTAAACTCATCGCTTTGCATGGGGCGGGTAAACCACGCATCTGCTCCTGCGCGTAAGGCATCCAAGCGACCGTCGTTACCGTAATGCTTGCTCAATAAAACTACTGGAATATGATTGGTGCGCTCCGAAAGTTTTATTTGCCGCACAATATCAATACCTTCCTGACCATTCAAATGTGCATCACAAACAATCAGATCGGGCATCGATTCATGCGCTACTTTGAGTGCTTCTGCGGCGGTATCGGCTGTAATTACTTCAAAATTGCTACTCAACAACGACCGAACATACAAAGCAATTTGCCGATTAGGTTCAATCACCAAGGCAACTTGCGGTTCTTTTTCATACAAACTAAAATAATCGCGGCGCGACATATCATAAGCCGAAAGACTGGAATTACCCGTTTTTATTACCTCTGTGGATGTGTTGGGTTCGCTCGAAAAGGTGGACTGCGGATCGTTTGGCGGTGGTAAATCATTGGGGTTAACGTGGCTTAACTCAAATTCCAATTCGCGGTTTTCCAATTTACGCCGCCAGCGATTATTGTTATTCAATTGGGCTACTACCAGTGCAAGCAACACAAATGCACCGATCCCAACTAATGCTAATGCCTTGTAACGATCAAGGGTAATAGTATTTTCTTTGGTGGCGGTTGCCGTATTTAACGCCGTTCTAAGCGAGTCGATAGTTTGCTCATAATGCCGTGTTTTTTGGGATAATTGGCGTGCAGCAAGCGTATCTTGTGTAGTTTGCAGCATTTGCCGGCAGATAGCAGCGCGTTCTTCGTTGCCCCATCTATCGTGTTCTTTTACAATAGCGGCCAACAAAGCCGCTTTAGTATCGTAGTTTTTATCGCGTTGTACATCTTGTTCGGCTTCTGCCAACATAGACAAGGCGCTGCTGCGGTCTTTGTTCCGAAGGTAAATACTGGAAATAAGTCCAAGCGTTGCAGAGGGCATAAACACGAAATTGCGCTTTATAAACGCCCTTAATTCGCCTGATTCTACTTGCGCGTCTTCGTAGTTTTGTTCGAGTACCAATTCGCGGAGCAGTTTCTGTTTTGTTTGCAAGGTATCGCGCCACGCACTATTATTTTGAGCGCAAAGCGGCAACACCGAAAACAATATAATGCTGATTATCAATATTTTATACATCCTTTAATCTCCCATAAATTTGTACCCGACACCGCGCATGGAATGGAAGTATTGGGGGTTTTTCGGATCGCGTTCAAAATATTTCCTAAACGCCAAAATAAAATTATCAATGGTACGCGTACTGGGGAACACATCGTATCCCCAAACGGCTTGCAGTATTTGGTTGCGGCTCACTACTTCATTTTTGCGTTCGACCAAAAGTTTGAATAGCATGGCCTCTTTTTTGGTCAGAACAATGTTTTCGCCGCGCCAAGTGGTGGCTTCAAACAAATCAAAATGAACCGTATTGCCACCAAAAGTATAAACATCAATGGACTCGCCTTTTACACGTTGGCTGCGCCTCAAAAGGCTACCTACACGCAACAGCATTTCTTCCAAATTGAAGGGTTTGGTGAGGTAATCATCCGCGCCTTTTTTAAGGCCATTGATCCGGTCTTGCGCTTGATCTTTAGCCGTTAACATCAAAATTGGGGTTTCCTGATTGGTCAATCTGACGCGTTCGGCAATAGAAAAACCATCCATTTCTGGCAGCATTACATCGAGAATAAGCAAATCAAAATGCTGATTACCAATAAGTTCCATTGCTAATCGGCCATTGCCTGATGTCACGACCTCGTAGCCCTCCAACACTAAATTTATTTTGACCGCATCGCGGATGGATTCCTCATCTTCAACTAATAAAATACGCATGGTTATTTTTTGTCGGTTAATATAAATACAAAACCAGTCAAGATGCAAAAGTAGCGAACTCTGCGGTGAACGCGCAAAGTAAATGCAAATATAAAACAGTTTGGATAAATTTTAAGATATTTGCGGTTCGATTTAACACAACACTATGATAAAATACGGATTACTCCTTTTTTCAGCATTATTGCTACTTACATTTTGCCACAGAGAAAACTCGCCAGAACGCATCCTTTCTAGCAGCAAGGCACATTACAAAAAACAGTGCGCATCCTGTCACGGTGCAAGCGTGGAAGATTTTACCAAAAAAGAATGGAAGCATGGTAACTCGCGCCTTGAATTAATCAACAGCATTAAAAATGGCTTCCCTGATATTGCTGGCCATAATTTTAGTGAAAAACTGAACGAGCGCCAAATATTCAATTTGTCGAACTATTTATTGGACAATATGGTGGCAAATAAAGAAAAAATGCTCCAAAATGCCGTCCCAAAAGACAATAAATACGTGTCCGAAGGCATGACGATTGTATTGGACACTATACTCACTGATCTAGAAAATCCTTGGGGAATCGTCTTTTTGCCCAATAACGATATGTTGTTCACCGAGCGCATCGGTAAATTATGGCGCTTGGATGGCAATAAAAAGAAAACGGAAATTACAGGTGTGCCGCCTAGTTTGGTAGAAAGCCAAGGCGGACTTTTGGATATAAAATTACACCCAAAATTTGAGTCCAATCGAATCATTTACCTCACTTATTCCAAAACCAAAGACTCGCTCGGTAGTACTTACGGCACTACGGCAGTGTATCGAGCGAGGTTAGACAATGATAAATTGGTAGATGGTAAAGATATTTTTGTGGCAGAACCTTATACCAAAGCGTTCCACCATTATGGCGGACGTTTGGCATTTGACCGCAATGGATATTTATATGTCAGCGTAGGCGATCGCGGCGGAAAAGATGATTATCCACAATTTTTAGATAAAGGCCCTGGAAAAATACACCGAATTAAGGATGATGGCAGCATACCCGCTGATAATCCGTTTATCAATAGAAAAGACGCAATGGCATCAGTATGGTCTTATGGACACCGGAATCCTCAAGGATTAGCGATACATCCTCAAACGGGCGAATTGTGGGAAACAGAACACGGCCCTCGTGGCGGAGATGAAGTCAATATGATCCAAAAAGGTAAAAATTTTGGCTGGCCAGTGGTGTCTTACGGCACTGAATACGATGGTGGGTCATTTACCTCCATCACACGTCGCGACGATATAATAAACCCGATAGATTATTGGGTGCCCTCGATTGCGCCTTGTGGTTTGGCGTTTGTTACGAGTGATCTTTATCCTGCTTGGAAGGGCGATTTGCTCGCTGGTTCTTTGCGGTTCAGGTATTTGGATCGTTGCGATTTGGAGGGTAGCAAACTCTTAAAACACGAACAACTACTACCTCAAATTGGCCGAATGCGTTGTATTGCGATCGACAACAAAGGCTATATTTATGTGGCAGTAGAAGAACCTGGAATGATATTTCGGTTAATGCCTCAATAACGCATTGATTCATTGCACGTTATGTCGTTTTTTCAACCACAAAAGTACATAAGAGGACACAAAGCGTAGCGTACGCTTTCGTAGGCGACTAATCTTTGCGTCCTCTTGTGTGCTTTTATAGTAATAAAAGTATACGCTAAGTCTTTGTGTATTCTTGTGCACTCTTGTGGTGAAAAAGTATAAGCCACGTGTAAAACATTAATAAACGCTCATTTAATAATAAATTTGTGGTAAAAAAAGCATCCATAATACTATTGCCCATCTTGGCACTACTACTCGCCCAATGCGATGCGCCTACGCGTGGCTGCCTAGATATTGAGGCCACTAATTTTGAGTTCACCGCCGACAAGCCCTGCGAAGACGAATGTTGCAAATACCCCAATCTCATTGTAGTCATTAACCAAGAATACGTGGATTCCGTTTTCAAAGAAAATAAGGCTTATAAAAACGACCTCAATCAGTGGTTTAGGATCAAAAGCGCCGCCTTTTACCTATCCGATTTTAAACTGCAACAACAAGGCAAATTATATCAAATTAGCGATTCCCTGCGCACCAGTGTATTTGGAGCAGCAGTAACCGATACCCTTGCCAAAGTGTTTTTGGATGATATAGTTTTGGCAAGACGCATACCCTTGGAATATACAGTAGGTACATTCAAAAAAAGTGGCTTTTTTGACCAAATCGACTTCAAAGTCGGCTTGGATGCGCCTCAAAACGGTATTATTCCCAGAAAAACACCATCTGGTCACCCGCTAAACAAACAAACAGATAGCCTTTGGTTGAGCCGAAGCGAAGGGTTTGTTTGGATGCAAATTGTGGTGGCTAAAGATAGCGCATCAGCAACAATAGCAGATACATTGCGTTTCACTAGCACGGACTTTGGTGCTGCACCGCTATTGTTCCAAAAAACAGGTAATTTTGAACACCAAACAGGGTTCGATTTTAAGGTAGGTCTAAAAATTGACTTTGCCGAACTCGTAAAAGGGATTGACTTTGCCAATACTGGCAAAGACAAATGGAAAATCAAAATGGTCTCCAATCTTAATAGTACCTTTGATGTTCAATAACCATTAGTGGTATAGCATATTTAAAAATTAGCGCACCTAATCTAACGTACAAATACTTAAAACATGAAATTTCAAACCATATTAATCGCCCTCGTTGCCCTATTTACCGTTATTTCTTGTAAAAAAGAGGACGATCCAATCGTTCCAGTTGTACCAGCAACAGCAGAATTAACCATCACCTTCAAAGCATTATATGATGGTCTTCCGCTGCAAACGAATAAGTCATATGACTACGATACTTATAAGGTGCAATTTTCGCAGTTCAATACCTATTTATCCGATATTAAACTATTGAACGGCACTACTGAAACATTGCTTGCGGAGTCAGCATTCATTAATTTTACACCCAGCGCAGCCGCTGATGATAAATCTGTAGAAGTTACCCTTAAAGTTACTGTTCCAACAGGCGATTATACGGGTATCAAAATGGGATACGGCGTAAAACCATCCTTAAATGCCAAAAGGCCATCTGATTTCCCTGCTGGACATCCATTGGCGCAGGAAGTAGAATATTGGCCAGGTTGGAAATCATACATTTTCAATAAAATAGAAGGTCAAGGCGATAGCAACAACGATCAAGTAGATGATATTTTTATGATTTTCCATTGCGGATCAGACAAAGTATATCGCGAAGCCAGTTTTGCTCAAAATATGAGTATCAAAGGCAATGCAAACCTGAGTGTTGAATTCGACTTAAAAAAGGTTTTTTATGCAGACAATGCTTGGTGGGATTTA
>JAAFHO010000352.1 GCA_013297575.1 Chitinophagales bacterium | reverse complement strand
CCCCTCCGCACCCTCGTCGATAAATCTATTAGAGTGACATCGGGGTACAGAAGCCACGATTTAAATAGGGCTATTGGAGGTTCACCTACCAGCCAACATTTGGTGGGGGGCGCCGCCGATATTAATGTAGAAGGTCTTAGTACACAAGAACTTTTTGATCTAATTCGCCATAGCGATCTTCCTTTTGACCAATTGATCCAGGAATTTGACGAGTGGGTGCATGTTTCATTTACCACCAGACGGCGAAGAGGTAGTGTGTTATTCGCTATTCGGGACAAAAGGGGGCGCGTGAAGTATCTAAAAAACAAACCTAGATAGACCGTAATAACTTAGCCGCTCCCATTTCGGTCAAAAAAGCGGCTCGTTTGGCCTAAAATTGCCATCTTTTTTGACTCGAAACCGCTGGCTAAGTTTTTACTATAGACCAATATTAGGCCGCTCTATATCATTTTCCCTTCTTTTACAAATTCTCGAAGAATACCGGTCTCGAGCAGTTTCAAATCCAGTATATGGGTACCTGTGGCCAGCATTTCGATGGTACAATACTGCACTACATTGAGGATACCTGCACCCGAAAGTTCGTATCGCGCTGCTATATTTGGGAGTTGAATATCATCGGCCAGTTGGATTTGTGGCGGGAATGCGCTTTGCCAGATGAGCAGTCGCTCTTCGGCGCGGGGCATAGGAAAATGGATCATGGTTTGGAAACGCCGGATAAATGCATCGTCGATATTGGTGCGTTGGTTGGTGGCTAATATGACCAGGCCGTTATAGCCTTCCACGCGTTGTAATAGGTACGCGATTTCCTGGTTGGCATATTTGTCGTGTGCATCGCGGATACCGGTTCGTTTGCCAAAAAGGGCATCGGCTTCGTCGAAGAAAAGGATCCAGTTTTTGTGCTCTGCTTTATCAAATAGTTTGGAGAGGTTTTTCTCCGTTTCACCGATATATTTGGATACTACCCGCGAAAGATCGATGCGGAATACGTCTTTTTGGGTTTGTTTGCCGAGTAGGGTAGCAGTGAGTGTTTTTCCGGTACCGGGCGGGCCGTAAAACAGGGCGCGAAACCCCGGTTTGATCTTGCGTTTCATGCCCCATTCTTGTAGCATGGTGTCGTTGTGGGTGATCCAATGTTCTATTTCGTGGATTTGCCGCAGGGTATTGGGGTGAAGGACAAGATCATTCCAGTCCATCTCCGTTTCGATATATTCGGCAGGGAAATCGGTGCTGAACCTTGGGCGTGTTACTTTGCCAGTGGTGAGTGTTTCAACGAGTTCGGGTTCGAGTACGAGTCTGCCGCTCATGGCAGGTTCACCTTCGCGCACGGGTTCGAGCCAGAGGATATGTTTTTGGGCAAACCAGTGGTCGCCGGTGAGGATTTGCTGTATTTCGAGGCGTTTTTCGAGGTCGTCGCCAGCGAGGATAAATTGAGCGGTTTCGCCGGTGGGCAGGATACCGCGGTGGTTGGAGGCTTTTACGCCGCCAAATTCGGGAAAATCGCCGCCGTTGGGGAAGAATTGGGCGATGATTTCTTGGAAGAAATTGGGTTGAGTATGTGGGGCAAATGCGAGGATGAATATCAAGTATTCATCAAGTGACAAGGCGTGCTCTTCCAAAAAAAGAGCAAAAGGCGATTCATCCCGAAAAAAATCTGGCACATTAATTTCTGCTACTTCAATTTGTTTGAAATAGAGTTGCATTCTATTGATAATTATTACTCTAAGTTGAGCAAGGGCATTAAGGATATTTGGGGTATTAATCATAACGTCATTCTTTTATGTTATCGAATGTCAATTCTGGTAAAATTGATTTTATATAATCAATTAATAAAAAATCTCCAATTTTAACCGATTTACCTTTGATAAATAGTAAATACCAGTCATAAGTCCCCATAAAATTGACCAAGTAATTAAAGTATTCGGCAATTGAAAATGGTAGTCGATATTCGTTATCCCGAGCCACAACGTAGTATAGAATCGGTTGTTTTTCTGATAAAAAGTCAACGAATAACAGATCACTTGAGCCTGATGGAATATCAAAAGGGCGCATTTTTTTCATTAGGCCTGCGTTATCTGCTTCGTCATCGAACCAAAAAGTGCCGAAATAGTCCAGTTCTTGGTGCCAGTCCTTATTCATTTGGCCATCTTTTTCAATTGGGCCACCAATGATATTTTCTAACGGTAAAATGCCAATAGATCCGCCATGTTTACCTTTTGTCCAGTTGAATTTAAGCCCATTTAGTTGATAAAAGAAATTTGCAATTTCAATAGGCAGTTTTTGATTGAGCGTGTATTGTGCTTTTGCAAGAACACCAATTGGTGCTCCCAAAGGAATATTTAACGCTAACTCTTTTATTTTTGTTTGTTTTTTGAAGGTACTGATTTTGGATTCGATGGTAGTTCTGTGTTGAATTGAATTTGGTACTTGGGGCAAATGTAGTACGTTATTGATGAAAGGTGAAGTATTAATATCTTTAATTAATATTGATAGATACTTTGCGCAATCGTCTTCAAGATCAAGCGGGGATACTTGATATTCTGGGCAAAAATACCGTTGCCACAGGTAAATTCCGCAGTATTCAATTACTTTTTGTATATAATCTGTGAAATTAAGATTAATTTTGTATATCCTATTGTCAGATAAATAAAGGAATAACTGAGGTTCATTTGGCGTACTAATCAAATCACAGAGTACATAATTGGAATACCCAATATTCTCAAGGATAAAGTATTTTTCAAGTAAATCTTGCTGGGTTTGGCTGATTCCTTTTTTCCAAAATCCAGCACTATCGCCTTGTTGCAAATCCACTTTTTTTGATAAAAAATAGCTATTACTATACAGAATAGAATAACCTGTTACTGTTTTATTTTCTATGTTAGCCGACCAAATTAATTGAAACCCATCACATTCTTGGTAGAAATCGGCTAGAACAAGAGGCAGTTTGATTCCTATTTTTTTTTCAAATAAATTTGGCTTAAACTTTTTTTCAGGAGAGAAAATAATAATAAAGGAGTCGAAAATATACTTGTTTTTTTCAAGCATATTACGCCTATTTTCGAATAAACTAGTTAAGTCCCCCATGAATACTATATTTTTATATTTTTATTTCTTTCTATTTTATTGGCAATAATTTTTGCCTTGTCCGAAGGTATATTTGTTGTTGTTTTTTTACCAAATTCTGCTAATCTCGCTTTAAAATCGGGATAACCAGAAAATTGCCTTTGCGTTCTTTCTCTTTTAATAAAGGCAATCAAAGATTCAGAATAGCCCGGGTCACTAAAAACATCAATACCAGATTGCCTCATTTCAGTACCTGTACTAGAATTTAAACTGATTTTAGAACCTGTAAATGGAGGTTCCGGAATAGTAATATCAGTATTGATTTGGGCTGGCGATTTAGTATCCCAGTTTTTATCTTTTGGCATATGTATTCCAGAAGAAAATGAAATTTTATCTGGATACATATTTAATTTTACTTTTTTGTTGTTACTGTCAATTGTTTCACCATTTTGGTATGTTACTTTAGCGTTAATCCAAATCACATTTTCCTCCGTTGTTACTAATGCTTTATTGGTTTCATCAAATCGTTTCATTTTTGCACCAAGATTAGCACTTAATGGTCCGGGAACAAGATTTTTAGGTTCCCCGACACCGCCCAAATTTTCATTGATTAAGTGCATCTGTACCCAACTATTTGCTGTTAGAGTCAAGTTATTATCTACAATTTCTTGCCATCCAGTAGTCCCTGAGTTGGCACTTTTGGGTGGAGGAGATCCTTTTGTAATATTTTTTAGATGTAATTTCTCAGCTGATACATTTGTTGGTTTTTTGTTAGACCATTTGTAATCAGGCTTCTTAGGTTTAGCAGGGCTTTTTGCCAGTTTAGTTAAAGCAACGCTAATTGAAGTCAAGGATTGTTTTAAGTCCTCTAATTTTTGCGTTTCATTTTTCTTTCCTTTAATTACTACTTTAACTTTATCATCTTGAATCCCCCTTGCGGTTGCAATATGCCCCATCATTTTGGGATTAGAAGAGATCGAAGGATCTTTTTCTAAATTATCCAAATAAACCTCCAGTTTAGTTTTTTTACTGGCAATCATAAGGTCTGCTTTATTGGCTTCGCCTTCAAAAAACAGGGTGTGTTTTTCTCCATCGGCATTGGTGAATTGTTTTTTCTCTTTCCACCAAGCCACTATTTTATTTTTTACTTCTATTACCTTTTCCTTACCCTTTTCCACACCCCCCTTTACCTTCTTCACAATCCCCATCACCAATTTCCCGATAGCGTCCAATCCCTTATCCACGATTTTGTCGATTGGCGCACGCACCTTATCAATAGCACCACGAATGGCCTTACCGATACCGCTTAAGCCCAACATACGGGCAATAAAGTTCAGAATAATAGGGATAGTCATGCCCAATGCTTTTTCTACGGCGGCCATCGCACCACCCAAACGCCCTAAAGCAATATCGGCAATAGAACCAAAAATGGTTTTGACAAATTCCACAATACGCGACCAGTTTTCTACAAAAAACATCACTGCATTATAGATGCCGATGATTAATTGTACAATTGCACCCACTGGATTGAGCATCGAAACGAGTTTGATGACACCTTGCTTAATCATCTCGAAAGAAATCCAATTTCGGATGGATTCCATGACCTTTTCTTTGAGCATTTCGGCCTGCTCCACGAGCATATCCCAAAGCGCCATTGGGCCTTCGTCCACCACTCTTTTTACAAAACCAGCTACTTTCATCGCTGCGTCTACGGCGGGTTGCCCTACTTTGTCGGCCAGTTTTTTTAGGATCGCTTCTTTGGTGAGGTTGAGGATTTGGAGGAGTAGGAAAAAGATGCCTTTCACGTCCCAAGTTGTGGGCAATTGCAAACCTGCATCGCTCATGGCACCAGTGAGCCAGCCTACTACGCCCTTGATCAGGTGTTGTTGGATATTGTTTTTAAAACTTTCTACACCACCTTTTACGGCTTTGGCCAAGTTGCCAAAAAACTGTCCGGGCGATGTAACAATTGCCTTAATGACGGCTTTGCCTTTGTTGATAATCTCCATGAGTTTATCTGGGGCATAACCGGCCTTTTCGAGCGCCCATTTGAAGAATTTGACCAATGCATCCAAGATCAGATTGCCCAGTTTGCTGATTAAACCGGACATTTCCTCCTTCATTTTCTCTATTTTCTCGTCAATTTTTTTGATCGCCTCTTCTCTTTTGCTGCATAGTTTTTCGCGGAGTTTATTTTTCTGCTCGTCGATGAACTTATCCATCTCGGCCAGTTTGGTTTGCATTTCTTTTAATGCCAGTTGGCCCGTTTGTTTGAGTTCGGGGCCTAGCGTTTTTACATAATTTTGGATTTCTTTTTGGGCATTGGCCAGTTCCAATTTGCAGTCTTTAATGACCTGTTGGTTGGCTTGGTCAATGGAAACGATCATGGCATCGATGCGTTTGATATAGTTTTCGCGGCCATCGGAGAGTGCTTTTTTTACTTCTGGGAAATGGTCGATACCCACAAATTTGTCCTTTAGCCATTTTACGCCGCCAAACATGCCGGAATAACGCTCTCTTTTCCAAGCATTAATATCGCGTTTTACGTCTTTTTCAAACTGCACAGAGGCGGCTTGCTGTCCCGTATCAAAAGCGATCAGGTTTTGTTGTTCGAGGTTGGCAAGTTTGGTCGTGACACTTTTTTTGGCACGTTCGTAGATGCCATTAATATTAGCGGTGACAGCTTCGCGCTTTTTTTCTAGTTCTGATTTTGTTTTTTGTTGTTTGTCTTTTGTGGTATTCAGGCCCGTATTGCGTTTTTGGCGCATTTGGGCTTTGCCTTTGTTTTCCTCGGCGAGTAATCCTTTTTCTACATCTTGGGTTTCTTTTTTGGCGGTTTGTTGTATTTTTAAAGGCTCTTCTTTTACTTTTTTCTGGATGCCTTTGCGTTCTTTATTGGCCTCTCCCAGGTCGCCGCTGTCCACCATGTTGAGGTTTTCTTCACTGATACCTTCTTTGCCCACGAGATCATCCGATTCTTTGGCAAAAGCGGTGAGATCGGAATGTTCGTCTTTTAGGTTTGGGACGGCACCTTTACCCACATTGAGTGTAGGGGTTAAAGGTGCGGCTTCTTGAGGGGGCAGTTCGGTAGGTGTTTCGGAGGGTTTGGCTACGGGTGGTTGCTCAATATCGTTGTACTGATCCTGCACCTGACCTACCTCATTGGTTACTGCACCCAATATTTCGTTGCCGACTACCTGTGCTTTACCCTGCGATTCAAAAGCATTAATTTCTTCAATATTGGTGGGCATAG
>JAAFHO010000351.1 GCA_013297575.1 Chitinophagales bacterium | reverse complement strand
GGTTGTAGTACAAGTTGGATTTGGCGTCGTTTGCGTAGCGCCAATTGTACTCACTTGTGTATATACGCAAGCAGCATTTGGCGATGTTGAAAACGCAGTCGCACCCAAGCAGTTGTCATTTGCAGGAGGAAGTGGTGGATCAATGATAGAGATATCAAAATTGGCGCGTGATGTAGTTCCTGATGTGAGAACGCGCATCCAATATGTTGTTCCTACGGTTAAGCCCGTTAAAGAAATATTTCCTGTTCCTGATACAGGTGTTACAGAAAGCCCTGTTCCTGTAACCTCTGCGGCTGAACAAGACGTATGTAAGCCGATAGCGATTGCAACAGCCGCACCTGTAGGATAGGTCACATTGCAGAAACGAACAACAGGAGCAGTACTTGTTGCAGTAAAAGTGTACCACACATCATCATCAGATGAAGATGGCCAAGTTGTACTTGCCGGTGTAGAGGACAACGTTGCGTTCACCGTAGTTCCAGATACCGGAGATGGACACCCAGTTGCCTGAAAGGGCTGAGGTGTCAAGGTCACAGCAGCAGCGCATTCATCATTGGCTGGCGGAGGCCCCTGAGTGGTAAAACTAGTTGCGTTGGCAGTGCAAGATGCAGGAGTAGTACCATCGCATGCCTTAGGGATAACATACCAAAAATACTGAGTATTAGCCACCAATCCTGCACCAGCAGTTAAAACGGCACTTGTAGCCGCAATATTACCCAATAATGTGGCACCCACAACAGATGTTCCTAAATAAATATCATAACTAACGGCATTTGTTGCAGCAGTCCAAGTAATAGTAGGTGTCAAACTTACGCCAGTTGCATTATTGGCTGGAGCAGTATTTGTAGTACATAAAGGTGTACCTGCTGATGCACAAGAGGTACAAGTTACCTGAATCGTCCGGCTTGATTGCCCACCTGCCCAAGCACAACTGCTATTATCGTTCCGATAAAGAAAAATATCGCCAGGAGGGGCCGCAAAAGTATAAGAAAGTGGAGTTACTCCCCAAACAATCGGTGTATTCGTTGCAACATCGGTGATTGTGATAAAATCAGTAGCTACAGAACTCGTATAGGTATACGTTTGTGCAGCAGTGCCACTCAATCTTGAATATTCACCAGTATAGGCTAGTGTAGTAACCGTTACAGGAACACAAGTGGTTCCAACAGCGATTGTCCCAGTTGGGTATTGCCCATTTCCAGAGCCCCCATCGGATGTACATTGAGCAATAGTGACTTGGGAGCCAACCACCATTGCCAGTAAAAATAAAATTAATCTAGTAAAATTCTTCATACGCTAAAGAAATTGTGAAATGATTTGAAAATTTTTGAAATTCAAAAAAAGGTGTAAAAAGTATAACTACTGTAAGCAATAGCTACGGGTAAAGAATATGTTTGTAAAAGTATAGGTTTAAATGACGCTAAAAATTGCATTAGTTTGGAGATAATCGGGTGTCAAAGGTAAGTTACATAACTCGATTATTAAAACAATTTTAAGCGTGGGTTAATTTTTTTTATGCTTTGGACAGGTTTTAACACGCGGATGTAAATGCCTAATTCGCTTTGCGCAGAATTAAGTTTTGTGGAAATTGTTTTTGGAACATAAATTCAATTTAATATTTTATACGCGTTTAAAAAATCGTATTTTATAAGGATTCTGCCTTTTTTCTTAAAATGCATTCCTTGCTCCGCCGTTAACAAAAAAAGAGGAAGTCAAAACATTATCCCACCACCAAATCCATCATTTTCCAAATCGGCTTTTCCGTTCCATCGTATTGAATCACCAATTCGGAAGGTATCATTTCTAATTGCCTATTCGTTGCAAATTGTTCAAAATTGAAATGTAACGCAAGAATAACAAACCGGAATTTGTGGTGGTTCAAGCCTGCTTGTTGGATGATAAGGTTGCGTTGCGCATGATCCACCTCTCCCACATACTGCACTTTAGGGCGTATTTTGTGGAACAAATAATAGTCGATAGCAATGAACTCTTGTAGGATCTGATCTTCAGGAAAGACTTGTTGTGCGTATGTATATAATTTATCAAATACGTTGGTCAGCGCGTATTTGTGGTAGTCGTGGTCGGTTCCAAAATGGTGGCCAAGTCCCATCAAGAACTCAAAAATACTATATTTGGCCGTTACATATTGTAGCGTATAAGGTGCGCGTTTTTTGTTCCAATAAATTTCTAAAGCGTTTTCCAACACTTCTATTTTTTGCAATTGCTCTTTAGAAAGGTAATTGCTTTCTATGATCTGATAAGGCGGATTTGGGTCAAATACAAAACCATGTTGGTCGAGTTTATCGCGCATGGGTGTCCCTTTGAGGAATTTGAGGAAACCCAACTGTAATTCTGGTGGAAAGAGTTTGAACACTTCCTCAAAACTGTATTTTATATCGTCCCAATAATCGAGTGCAAGCCCCACAATAAGGTCGAGGTGCATTTCCACTTTATCTTGCAATTGAAGGATAATGCTTTTGGTTTTTTCAAAACTTTGCTTACGGCTTACTTCCAAATTAGCGGCTTGATTCACCGTTTGAATCCCAATTTCGAACCGAAAAAGACCTTTTGGTACCTTTTCTTGTATAAATTTGATAATATCGGGGTGAAGAATATCCGCTGTGATCTCAAATTGGAATACATTACCCGGGCGGTGGTGTTCCAAAATAAACGTGAATATATCAATCGTAAAATCGCGCTTAATATTAAACGTGCGATCTAGGAATTTGATGACCCTGCCATGTGTCATCAGGTGCAATAAATGCGCTTTGATGGTGGCATTGGGTAAGTAGCGTACCTTATTATCGAGGCTGGCCAAACAAAATTCGCACTTGTATGGACACCCGCGTGAGGTTTCGATATAACATACTTTATTGTACAGTTCCTCGGGCGGATCTTCGCGGTAGGGCAGTATATCGCGGTATTCCAGTAGATCGAACATGGGCGCAGGCGCGCTGGTAAATATTTCGCCATTTTCCTTGCGCACTAGGCTGGTTACCTGCTCAATATACGGATACGATTTGAGGAATTGACTAAAGGGCGTTTCACCTTCGCCCGTAATGATATAATCTATTTGATCTTGGATAATGATGTCCTGCCAATCATAACTGACTTCAGGGCCGCCCAATAGAATTTTAATCGCTGGGTTAATGGCTTTGATGCGTTTGGCAACTTCGAGGGTTTGAGTAATATTCCAAATATAGCAACTAAAAGCCACCAATTCATAGTCAGCGCAGTAACGAGCCACACCGTCTTTGTCTTCTTTGATGGTAAATTCTTTCCACGCTAAACCGGGATGCTCTTCGTGGTTTAGTTCGTATAACAACCTGATTGCCAAGTTGATATGGATATACTTTGCGTTTAGTGTGGTTAAAAGAACCTTCATGTGTGTCGTGTTAAATTGCGTGTTTTGACTTGCGACACGCGGGCAACGGAGGTCAAAGGTAGTTTATTTTTGTGTTAGGTAGTGTAGATAATTAAGTTGGCAAACATCTCCCTGTCATGTGTTTACTTTACTCAGAAACACAGTCTTATTCACGTACAAATTTTAAAATATCTCACCAAAAATAAAAGTGTACCCTTTCTAACTTTTTTCTACAAATATTGCGGTGCACGGCACCTTCAAACTTAATTTTGCCTATTTTCTACAAATATTGCGGTGCGCTGTACCTGAAATTGTCATGCGAAAACCCTTTTAGTCGGCTCATCATTTCCTAAAACCCCGTTCCAATATTTTTCAAGTTAGAATTCCCTTTATTGTGCTTTATGTTTCTTCTTGCATCTCCTGGACGAATAAAGTATGTTTTTCTATGAAAACCAAGGGTATGATAGTAAGTAATACCAAAAGACGGTAGTATATAATAGTCGCGGCTGAGAAATACAGTATAAAGATCCATATTAATACTAAGCTTGTCTTTTTTTAGGAAATAAGGGGCAAATTGAGCGCCCAAATTATTGATCCATACAATATGATTATTCGCAGGCAGTTCTGTTCCATCGGTAAAGGTGCTTCTGAAATTGCCAAACCCCAAACCCGCACCCGTGTAAACCCAATACGGAGAGTAGTAATTGATCACGCCACCAATAATAAATCCTTTGGCTTTGCGCTGTATGGTGGGGTCGTAATCAAATTTTTTCTGGGCGTAAGCGGCTACGGCCTTAAAGCCAAGATCGGGTTTTCCGCCAAAAAACTTAGTGCGTCTCCGGCGTTCCACTTCTATTTTATAACTGGTAATATTAACACCCCATTCATACCCATAACCGATATGTACACTATTGGTAATCAGGTTGGGATTATTTATCAGGTAAATTTTGTCAACGTTTTTTAAAGATTTTGTACCCCTAATACGGGTAATATCGGGGTCATTTTGAATCAAAATCTTCTTTAACTTAGGATAATCGCGCCAATCTGGCATTTTTTGTAGTTGCTCATTGTCGCTCAGTACCAGTTTTTCAAGGTATTGGGAAGGTTTCCAGTTGTCAATATTGGCAAGATTATCGCAATTATTGACGGTAACTGCGGTGAGTTGTGTGGGTGGCGCAAAGGATGTTAATCGCATTAATTGATCAATACTGAGCGTTTGTAGGCTACTTGTTTGATCGAGGCCATGTATATCTTTGATGCTCATCCGAGCGAGTTTGAGCGTTTTTAGATTGGTCAGGTTTCCAATATTAATGGAATCATTGGTGAGGTCGGCCAAATCGACCGATTCGAGCATCTGGTTATCTAAAAGTAAGTTATTTACACGCAGTTGCGGACTTTGTTCGGTGCTAAAATTAGTCAATTTTCGGCAACCCTCTACCAAGGTGAGAGCGGGGCAATTATTGACACTTAAATACTCCAAATCTTGTAGCAAAAAAAGGTTTTTCAATGCATAAAGATTAAGGTTGTCCTTCACAGTAATCTTCTGAATATTTTTGACAGAGTCCCAGTTTTCTAAAAAGCGAATATTGATGCAATTTTCAAAAGTAACGGATGTCAATTGGTCAAATTTGGTCATTACTTCGGGAAATTGTTTGAAGTTTGATAGGTTATTGCGGAATTCAATACCTTTTGCCTTGTCGTACATCTTGAATGCTTTGGGTATTGTCCACCAATTACCGGTAAGTTTCAATATTTCAGTATTAACGGGTGTTGCTTGGGTGAAATCGGCATATAATTTCTTCACTTCTTGAATTTGGCGTAATCGTTCGTCTTCAAAACTGGATTCCTTATTAATGATACTCAATAATATTTTAATAGAATCGTAATGTATTTTTGCAGTAATTAAATCACCAGATAAGAAAGATGAATCTGCTGAAATCCCTTTTTGAGAGCAGCGTACCAAATAGCCAAGCGTATCGTTGGGTTTTAAAAAACGAGCCAATGCAAAATAGGCCAATGCATTTTGGTAGTCCCTGGCTTGCGCGCTGGTATCGTATTTAAAGCGTTGAATGCCTGTTTTATAAAGGTATTTGTAGGTATTGGTATCGGGGAAAGTATTTTGGAGTTCGTAGCTCTTAAGGAGTAGTAACTTGAGCGAATCCCTGGCTTCTACCGCAATGCATCTTTGGTATTCCGTTTCTTCTTTTTGACTTTCTAATAATATGTTTTTTTTAACGGCTTCCTCTTTAGCCTTAGTGGCTATTTTTTGTTGTATTTTAGCATCTTGAAGGGCTTTTTCTGCTTTTGTTTTTAGTCCTTCAATTTCGATAAATATATCAAGTATTCCGGTTTTGATTTGGTTGGCCTTTACCGTATCCCGATCGCCACAATCGGCAGCGGCGGCTTGGTACTGCGTAATGGCGAGTCGGTAATCGCCGCGTTCTTTAGATTTACGGGCAATACGGAGTTTTTCATCGCAATCTTGTGCAGATGCTAAGAGAGGAATAAGCAGAAGAATACAGCAATTTATTAAAGATTTCATTGTTTTTTCTCTAAAATTAATAAAATTTCGCTAAGCGGTGCTTTGTTACGCTCCAAACTATCTATCACATGTAGCAAGTTCCGTTTTTTGGATTCCGATGAATAGAATTGGGCAGATTTATCAAGGTTGATTTGGTTATTTATTTTTTCCTTTTTTATTTCAATGACCAATTTGAGGGCAGCTTCTGCTTTGTGTTGTTGCTCTATTGCATTTCGTTCGTTATCTTTTGCCTTGTCTCGCGCACCAAAGGCAAGTATCCCAAATACAGAAGCGAGTATCAAACCAAATATAGCAGCCAAAGCCAACATTCTAGCACGTTTTCTTCGTCGGTCGGCTTCTATACGCGCTAATCGTTCTTGAGCGGCCATCGCTTCGGCATCGGCGGCGCGTTGCTCGGCGGCGGCCTGTTGGGCGCGTTGTTGGGCACGAGCCTCTATTTCGGCGG
>JAAFHO010000350.1 GCA_013297575.1 Chitinophagales bacterium | reverse complement strand
TGTTTTACCGATAATTATACGACAGGTTGGTATGTTCGTTTAATGCAGGACAGTACTTTTAGCAACGAATTACGCTGTACTTACGAGGATTATAGAAAAACTATGCTGGATACAGCCCGTCTTTTTGGGTTTATCGACAGTATGGGAGCGCTTGTTCAAAACGCTCAAAAGAGGCATTTTCAAAAATGGCCGATATTGGGTAAGAGCGGACCAGCACCCGATTTTGGCCCCGTTGCCACTACCTACTACGGGGAATTGGATTCTCTCAAGGGTTGGATTAGCACCAGATTGCAATGGCTGGATGCCAATATTCCGGGGCTTTGCGTCACATCGGGTGTAGCGGAAAGCAATTTATCCAATAGCGTGCATTGTTATCCCAACCCAACAAATGATTATCTAATGATGGATTATGAATTGCGATCCACACAGCAAGTCAACATACGGATCTATAATTATGCAGGTTCGGAGATAATATCTATTCCGCAAGGCACAAAAAGCAATGGAAAGCACGTCCTAAAACTCAATACTGCGACACTTTCACCCGGTATTTATTTTGTAAAATTTGAGATTGGGGTAGCAGTTGTTTTAAAGAAAATACTTGTCGTGGAATGATCTTTACTTCAATTGCAGCAGCATATTAAGTATTTGGACACAATTACGGAACAACACATGAACGATTATAAAATACAAATAATAGAAACACTGGCCATCATCGCGTTATATGCCATTATCTTTTTTATAACCAAAACAGCCATCAATAAAGCCCTAAAAAATACTCAATTACAAAGGGGTAGAAGAAAAATTATCATCAAAGCGGTGCATCTTTTCACCACCATTACTGCCATAATTTTTTTGGCTAGTGTTTGGGGGCTAGAACAAAATGAAATTGCTGTTTTTGCTAGTACCATTCTAACGGCAATAGGTATAGCATTTTTTGCGCAATGGTCTTTACTCTCTAATATTACATCGAGTATTATTCTTTTCTTCAATCACCCCTTGAAATTAGGAGATACCATCAAAGTAATGGATAAAGACTATCCATTTGAAGGAGAAATTACTGATTTGACTTATTTTTTCGTTCATCTAAAAACCAATACCGGAGAGACGATAACTATCCCTAATTCAATATTATTACAAAAACCTATCTCCGTAATTGAAAAATCGTTATAAAAATAAGATAATCAAGCAATTATACTGTTTAATAGCCGCTATTTGGTGTTTTTCGGTAAAACCCTGTTTTGCTCAATCTGTTGACTTAGGCACTTGGAATATTTTAAATTTAAAATATAATCTTGATAAAAAATGGAGCATTTTTGGTGAAGGGCAAATACGTTCCCTAAAATTCTACCATAATTTTCATTACTATGAGTATAAAGGTGGCGCAAATTATAAAATTCATAAAAATATCACATTAACGATGGGTGCCGGAAGTTATCAAACTTATAATGCAGCAGGCAATTTTGCATTACCCAAAAACAACAACGAGTTTAGAATCTGGCCGCAGGTTATTCTTTTTCAATCCATTGGAAAGATAAAAATAGAACAACGATACAGAACAGAATTAAGATTCACGAGTAACGGTTACCGCAATCGTTTTAGATACAGATTTGGTTTGTCTTATCCTTTGGGCAAAGAAAAAAAACAGTATAAACCGTTCCAATTCAGTGCAAGTAATGAAATATTTTTCACGAATAACGAACCTTATTTTGAACGAAACAGGTTGTTATTTGCCCTCAATTATAAGCCTTCTAAGCAGACAACGATACAAATCGGCTATTTGCACCAATTCGATTATAAAATTAACGATGAAACAGGGAGAGACTTTTTTCAAATAGGTTATTTTATTGAATTATTCCAAAAACAATCAACCAACTCAACTATTGATACAAACATAAAAGATAATCAATGAACTAAATATCACTTATCTTTATAAATCGTCAGCGCATTACCTTCAATCAGGAACGATCCCTTGTCGTACGTTTCTCTGAGGACGAGTTGCTCCCCAATAAAATTAAGTACTGATATCCGTCTTTCAAGGGGCAATTGGGTGATTTTTTCCCATTTTTCTATTGAAGGTACTTCGACTACGATCAGTGCTTTCCCAAAACCGAATTCCCACCACAACTCGAAACTCGTTTCGCGGCTTTCAAAATGTACAGCCCCGGAGCGTCCGCTGTCGGTTACCCTGATTTTGGGGTTGCCTTCGATATGAATACGTTTGGGTTTATCGGGATGGAATTCGTCCACGCGTTTCATCACCTGGCGGATATTTTCCACAAAATCTTGCGGCACATCGAGCCAAACTGCTATTTCGCGGTTTGTTTTTCCGACCTCAATGTGCATCCGCGTCAGTTCTCGACGTAGATCTGTCCATGCTGCAGTTTCATAAGTGACTCGGTGCGCCTCATAGGCATCAGTCGCCATTTTTTCACCCTCGCGTTCGGCTTTGGCGCGGAGTTTTTGGGCGGCATCGAGTTCTTTTTCGAGTTTTTTCTGCTCTTTTTTAAGCGCAGTATTGGCTTTATCAACACCCCCGACGGCATTTTTCATCAATGCTTCCATGGTTTTTGAGAATTGTTCTTGCTGCGCTGCAACGATTTTTGCTACTCTTTTGGCAACTTCGGCCTCGATATGGGCTTCTATTTCTTGATTTGTCATTTTATTTTTTTTGTGCAATGTCCCTGCAAAGTAAACGTATTTTAAAAACTGCGGCTAATTTTTTAAAATTTTTAAAACCTAATTTTAACAAAAATACTCCCCACTACGAGGAAAACAAATAGAAATATCATACCTGCCAAATAGCCCATTCCAGTACCTGGTCCTTGTGTACTGTACGCGTTAATTGCTTTTTCGACAACAAAATGTCCACCTACGATACCTACCATCCAGACGCGCAGCAGCAGCCAATTTTTCTCCACCGATGGTATCCACCACAGTCCAAAAACCAGTAAGGACACCGCCGGAAGCCAAAACCATAGGGTATCAATAAAATCATTCAAAGGAAACTTGGGGGCTATGTTCATTTTGCCAAGGAGGGCAGCAGCGGCGTACATCAGTAGCCAAAAGAGTTCTGGGCCAATAAGATATCTTGTCATTTTTAGTTAGTTTTTTAAAATGATATGGGTTACTTTTTCAAGTGCTGCCCTAAAACTGGGATCGTTGGTGGTCGCATCGTTCCAGTTCAATGCATTTGCCCCTTCTATTCCCCAAACATGCAGCACATCCACCGCTTTTTTGAAATGGATTTCATTGTCGCCCTGGAGTTTTTGGATAATGAACTGTTGCACCGTGCAGTTTTCGCGAAGTTTGAAACAGAAATTAAAAACAAAGTTGCGCCAATAATCGGTTTCGGCCTCGTATTCGAGTAGTGCAATCAGGATTTCCGCACCTTCTTGGGATTCAGGTTGCGCTAGGAGTAGCGCTTCGGCTTTGTCCATTTTTTGCCTTGGGGTTGGCGGCTTTGGTGGAATTTCAAGCGGCCATTGGGTACCGTCATCGGGGCGGTTGCATTTCGAGGCAATGCCAAGGTGTGCTTCTATTTCAGCCCTGATTTTAGGCGTAATGGAGGCATTGGGGCGTGGTGGCACGTTTAAGAAATTTTCAAAGGACATCAACCAAATATATGGCTCGCTGTCACGCCAAGTTATGTTCCCTACCTCAATACCATGTTCCCTAACAGTGACAAAATCTTTGCGCACATGATTACCTTCGCTCCATTGCATCACCGCAGCGGGCAATGGCGGATACTCAAAAAACTCAAAATGCGCATCCACAGCAGCGCAATGAGTGTCCAAAAATGCATCTTTTATGATACCCACGACCTGCCGCCGAAGTGCCAAATCGGGTATTGGACACAAGGGACCGAAAAACCAAAAATCGCTAAACATCTGTTCCCTAATGCTACCCAAAACGCCATTGTGCTCCCCAGAAATATCTTTGTAAAAAATACCTAACTCATTGATTGTAAGTTCCCAATAAAAAGTAGTGGTGGTTTTTGTTGTATATTCAAAGCGTCGTTCTGAAATTTTTTTGGGGCGGAAATTTTTCCAAAAATCGAGCCGAAGCCGTATAGACTCCGAAAGTTCATCTTGCATTTGAGTCGCCATTTCAACGGCGTGTTTCAAAGCGGCCTTGCGTTCCGCAAACGGCACTCCAGAGAAAGGGTCATGTGCTTCGAGCACTTCAGGAATTGTCCAAATTTGCTCGAAACGGCCTTTGTTTTGGATAATTTTATCCGTTGAAATTTCTAACATTTTCAAATTGGTTGTACTATTCACCAAAAAGAATGAAGAGCATCGCAAATCCGCCAATTAGGATAAAACCAGCCAGCATTGGTAAGGCAGTAAGCCATACTAAGATATTGGAAGCCAATATTTTATTCTTGGAACGCAGCCAAAAACTTCCTGCGACCAAAGCGAGCAGAACCAGCGGGATCGACCACGACATCAGTTTTCCAGAGGTGGTCATGCCGCTGTTCATCGGGATACTTTCGCCGCCCAAGCCTGTAAATGTGCTTGACATCATCCGCAACTCGGAGACCGTAATGAGAATCGTGATGGCATTAATGCCTACTCCAATATAAAAAAGCCAGTTCGATT
Source organism: Chitinophagales bacterium (assembly GCA_013297575.1). Classification (GTDB taxonomy): domain Bacteria; phylum Bacteroidota; class Bacteroidia; order Chitinophagales; family Saprospiraceae; genus M3007. Next base: position 1,759 of record JAAFHO010000350.1, on the reverse strand, counting down.
TCATGTTAAAAAATAAAGTGATCGCTCCAATGGCAGTATGCATAAAAGCGGTGATTTTGAGACAAAGATTTCCTGCAAAACCATTCTTGGTCAATTTTATTTCATCGAAACCTACTAAAAAACAAATGAAGTGTAGCAAAAGAGTAATAGAGCGGGTAGCATAGTAATACGACCACATTTAAAAAACCAAATAAAACCAAAACCACTGTTAGAATCGTAGGTAAGGTACACTTTTAATTTAACGATTCTTAACATGATCCAATCACTAAAACAAGCACAATTCAGCAAAATCATTTTGCTGCTATTGCTTTGGTGTATGTGCTACACCAAATCTTTTGCCTCCAGTCATCGGGAAGCACCGCTTATTGCCAATGATCCTTTGGCCGATAACACCGATTTGTACGCTTTTCGCAGCCCTGATGACCCGAACACCATCACCCTTATTGCCAATTATGTACCAGCGGAACTACCTTTTGGTGGCCCCAATTATTACACCTTTGGCGAAAACATCCGGTACGAAATTCACATTGATAATGATGCATCCAAACCCGGCGACGAAATTATTTATCGCTTTACTTTTCAAAAGGTAAACGAAGATCCTACTACGTTCTTTAATATACGTTTGGGCAAAGAAAACATTAAAACGACTTACAAAATTGAAAGAAGTACCAATGGTGGTCAATCTTTTTCGATTGTTTTAAGCAATGGCAAAGTGCCACCACCTTATATCGGCCCTCGTTCTATAGAATCAGGTGTAGGACTTGGTACTACTTACGAAACCCTTATTGCCAATGCAATCGCTACTGCCTCTACGGGCGAACGCGTGTATTGTGGCCCATGCGATGATCCATTTTTTGTGGATCTGGGTGGTATTTTTGATTTAGGTGATGCGCCACGCCAGAATGGTAACGCTCGCGACGGGTTAGGCAACTACAATGTGCACACGATCGCGATTCAAATTCCTATCACTACCCTACTGAAACTAGGCGCACCAATTACACCCACAAACATTCTGGATGCGGATTATGTGATCGGTGTATGGGCCTCTTCTAGTCGCCAAGCCGTACAAACCATTCAATCTGGTGGTAACATACCGAGCAATAGCGGCAACTGGATTCAGGTATCTCGTTTGGGCATGCCATTGACCAATGAGGCAGTAATTCCAATCGGTCAGAAAGATTTTTGGAACCGTATTACACCTTATGATGAGATTACCGACACCACATTAGACGGTTATTTCTACAACCCTGAACTAGCCTTGTATATGGACGATGCGCAGTTTGGTGGCGCAGTACCGTCTTTTGAGGCTTTGCGTATTCAGCGTAATTCCCTTCAAGGTTTTGATTTTGGGAATGGTAAAGATGGCCTTTTTGCGTTGAAAGGCACCGCTGCAGTAGCAGGTACGGCGTTGGATGATGCTGTTTTTGGTACATTATTGTTACCCGGAGCAGGCAAACCACGTTCGGTGGATCTTTGGCCCATATTTCACACAGGCGTACCCAATGTGCGTCCGTACCAATTGGCCACCGGTAAAGCAGGTAACCCATTGGCGGCTGGCAAACCATTTATCAACAACTTTTTGCCCAATGGCGGTGATATGTTGCGTTTGAACATGGCTGTCCCAGTGACCGACCGAACTGATCCTAAATTTAGCTCAATGGGTATCATTAATGCAGCAGTGCTAGGACTCACCGATCCTGCTTACAACCAAAACACAAACATTCAGGCGATTCCTAATATGGATGGATTCCCGAACGGT
>JAAFHO010000035.1 GCA_013297575.1 Chitinophagales bacterium | reverse complement strand
ACGCGCCAATTTTGATATCTCTATCATTGATCCACCACTTCCTCCTGCAAATGACAACTGCTTGGGTGCGACTGCGTTTTCAACATCGCCAAATGCTGCTTGCGTATATACACAAGTGAGTACAATAGGTGCTACTCAAACGACGCCAAATCCAACTTGTACTACAACCGGTAATAACGATGACGTTTGGTTGACGGTAACTCCAACTGCCACAGGTATCCACACCATTCGCTATCAAAATTTACTTGCATTTACAGGAACAGCATCTACGGTTGCTGCTGTTTTTTATACAGGCTCATGTGCTGCTTTAACAGAGATTGGCACTTGTAATACAGGATTTGGATCTGCTGGTACAGGCACCTTATCTACACCTTCGCTTACAGCGGGTGTTACATATTTTTTACGTATGTGGGTGGGTGCTGCAACCAACTCTGGCACTTGGGATATGTGTATTGAGGCTCCGGCTCCAATGACCTACGTTTCCTCAGCGGTGACACAGGGCACAACAACGTCTGTTACACAAGGTACAAGTAACAATGTTATCATAGGTATTACAGTAACAGTTATAGGTGCGTTGAATCCACTAAGCGTAACCAGCCTTGATCTCACAACGGTTGGTTCTACAGCACCTGCAAGTGACATTCAAAACATTAAAGTATTTTATACAGGAACAACTAATGCTTTTTCTGCGATCAATCAATTTGGTTCAACAGTAACCACTGGATTTGCTGCTCCAATTACAGTAGCAGGTACACAAGCACTTACAGGAGGTGCAGCCAATACTGCTAACTATTTTTGGGTGAGCTATGATGTGGCTTGCGCCTCAACAGTTGCAAACGTATTAGATGCCGAATGCACCAGCGTTACCGTTGGTTCTGCTCAAATACCAACTCCTACAACGGTGGTTGGGACAAGGGCTATTGCCGCCTCTGCTGGAGGCTTTGATACTAAACAAAATGGCCCATGGGATGACCCTAATACTTGGCTTTGTGGCGTGCCACCGCCTTCGGCTACAACGGCTGTGACCATCAACCATAATGTAACAGTACCTTCTGGTTCAAACGTATGTGGTAACTTAACGATTGCTGCTGGTAAAACCTTGACCATCAATGGCGGCACGCTAGTGGTTGGTACCAGCTCTGCTGGTGCAGCAACAGGTAATTCAAATAGGGTGGTTACCGTAAATGGCACGCTTACAATTTCAAGCGGTCAAATGGATATCAACGGTTCTATGGTCGCTGCCTTAGCTGGGTTCTTTAATATGAGCGGCGGTACTTTAAATTTTGATGCCAATGATGGCACTTCTGCCGGATCAGCTACTGGTATCACAATGAGTTTGCTTAATGGAACCAATGGCTCTGTTACAGGTGGTGCGATTAATTTCTTAGACCCACCTTATGCAAGCAGCTCTCGCTTGATTGCCTATGACCATGGTTCACAGGATGCAATTTGGGGTATAGGGTGTACAGTTACTATAGGTGGTGGCGATGACACAAATATCAGTAATACAGCAGGTTTTTATGTAGAGTGTAATGTTGGCACTGGAACCTTGGAAATTGGCTCAATGACCGTAAATGGCGGTAGGAACAACAATGGCGCAACTAATGTCTATCGTGCTATGACTACAAATACTAGTGCATTGTTTATTACAAAAATTCGAAACCTAACTGTTAATTCAGGTTCCGAAGTAGTAGTTCGTGGTGCACCTTTGGTTATTACTGGTGCAAACTTGACTAACAATGGTTTTATTACAGTGATTTCTTCTACGGCACACCGCGGATTGGTATTTGCAGGTGATGCTCAGTATGTTTCGACTGTTACTTTTACCAATAGCGCAATCCAACAAACTTGGTCAGGTAGCGGCTTCTTCAAAAAAGCGACTGCTGACGCTGATCCAGGTTCAAGTGATCAAAATGCAGTAACTTCTTTAGCCTTCTTCAATGGCGGGAGTTCATCAGCATTAACTACTGGTAGCCCTCTATCTTGTACAAACCTACACTGTGGTGCAGGGGTATTAAACACATCGAGTTCATCTCCAATTACTATTGGAACTGGTTCAGGCACGTCCGGTAATATTACAGTTGCGGCATCAGCCTCATCTACAGCTACTACTGTTACGCTACCACTTGCTGCTGCTTGGGCAGGAGGATGGGTAAATGGCCCTGTTGAACGTTGGTTTAATGGAGTAACATCGGGAAGTCTGGCAGTTTTACCAACAGGCTCTTCTTCGACACATCAAATTGCTACAATTTCGTTCTCCTCAGCACCAACTACTGCTGGTAAATTGAGCGCTACATTTAGTTCCACTGCTCCAGCAGGTGGTTCAGTTATTTCGCCTCCACTTACTCAAGGAGCACTTAGTATTACCAGTGTATCGCCAGGAGGGGAATGGCTAATAGAACCTACGGCTACCAGTGGCGTAGCTGGTGGTACTTATGCAGCTAATTTGTACGCCAATGGATTTACAAAAACAAATGGTGCCGCTATTACGCTTCCGGCTGAAACAGTAATGCTAAAGCGTCCATCAGCATCTATATTAGCCTCGGATTGGACTTTGTCAGGTACACACGTAACATCTGTAACAGCAGGTACTGGTATTATTCGTTTGCAAAGAACAGGAGGAACAGGATTCTCTAAATTTGCAATGGGCGGTACAACTGCCGCTCTCCCAATCGAACTTAAATCCTTTACAGGAAAAGCCCTCAAGGCTTCCAACCAACTCGAGTGGATCACCGCTACCGAAGAAGGCGTGAAAGAGCACATCATCGAGCGTTCTGCTAACGGTTATAACAACTGGACACTCGTAGGTACTACGCCAAGTAAAGGAGACGCACGTGTGGATCAGTTCTACAGCATGGAGGACAAAACACCATTGACAAAATCCTTCTATCGCCTCCGCTCTTTGGATCTTGATGGTCGTGAGCAGTTCTCCAACGTGATCAGCCTTACGCGCCAAAACAACAGTTTCGGTGTTATTGCTGCTTACCCGAACCCTGCGGTAGAAATGATCAATGTACAGTTCAATACCCTCGAAGAAGGTAATATCACGGCGCGTATCGTGGATATGACTGGCCGCTTGGTATTGGAGCAACAAATGTCTGCTTTGAATGGTACAAATATGTTCCCTGTTCAACTACATGGTTTGAGCGCGGGTACTTATTTTATCACCTTATCGAGCGACAATGAAGTGGCCGAACCTATCCGCTTCGTAAAACAATAGTAATTCAATTACGCTTATTGATATGGGCCGCCTTGCGCAAGCAGGGCGGCTTTTTTTGTGTAAAGAACAAAGTCTTCCTATAATTTGTCCTAACACTACCCTATTTTTATACCCTAAATTGGTTATTTTTGACAGGGTAGCAAAATTTAACAACCTTATCCGATATTAATCCCTTTATTTTGTGTGCGCAATTACTACATTTTGCATCTCATGTTACATTAAACAAACTACAACGTCAGTAGTGGCGTTCGATAAAAATCGCAATTTTCTCATTAATTATTATTACTGATTTTTTTATGAAATTTTTTTTCCCAATTCTCGTGTTTCTTGCATTCACGAGCCGATTATTTGCACAAGATCCTAATATTGGCCCAGCCGGAGGAACTACTTGCACCAATCCCACTTTATTAGGATGCAATGCAGTTCATTTAGTGCAAAGCAACGGAACAGGCTTACTTTCTGTTCCATTGCCTTGTGGCAATGCTGATGTGGTCGTACCTGGACAAGAGTCTTTTTACCTTTTTACCCCTCCTGCAACAGGTATTTATACCTTAAATGTAGGGCTAATATCAGGAGGACTGCTGACAAACGAATTTGCATATTATTTTAAAGAGCAAACGCCAAATTTAGAATGTGGCCCTACTGGATGGAAATGTATAGGCTCTGCCACCAATAATCCAGCGCAGTTACCTTTTGGTGCATTGGAATTAGGTAAATCCTATCTAATTATGGCCGATGGCATGACAACCCTGCCGATGCGCCAAACCATCCAGATTTTAGGTTGTGAATTGAGTAATGATAGCCCAGCAGGTGCTACTGCACTTGTTTTGAATGGTACTTGTAACAGCCCACTCACCAATTTGAACGCAACAAAAGACCCCAACGAACCTGATCCCGATATTGATACCACTGATGGTTATGCTGGCAGATGGTTAGCATCGATTAACCATACGGTGTGGTTTAAATTTACCGCCCCTGCATCAGGTACCGTAACCATTTCGACAGAGGCATTTGAAAGCGGAAAAATTTATGATACGCGTATCGCTCTTTATCAAGTTGGTAATGTGGCCGATTATTCCACTTATCGACTCTTGGAAAGCGACGATAATGAGACTAGCCCGATCGGTATCAATTTTAATACCCTAAATGCCAGTATTCCTTACACTGGTCTTACGCCCGGCGTTAATTATTATGTCCAAATGGATGCCACTATGACGGGTATTGATTTAGAGTCGCCCTATTTTTGTATTTCGGTAAAAGATTGCATCAAGCGTACTAATTTATCTAATTGTGGTGTAGGATTTAACCAAAAAAAGGTAAATGGCAAACTGCCTAATGGCAATCGTTGGTACGGTATTTATACCCAGCCCGCCACAGGTGATCTTGGAGAAATGGCAGCGGCTATTTGGCCTAATACACAAAATTTAGATACTGTATTTTGTAAAATGCGCGTGTATTCCAAAGTGCAATCTGCTTTTAACGGTATTAAGTATATGCCTGCTTATTTCCGTATTTATGCTAAAAATATTGATACATTACCTGTTAAAATACGGTTGTTCTTTACCAAATCGGAGTTTGATTCTTTGAAAAAGGCAACTAATCTACCATTGGCCAATATCGGTGATCTGAATGTGACCAATTTTGATGGCGGAAGTATTGAGGATTGTTTACCAACCAATAATTTTAATGGTTCGGTAACCCTGATTACTGCTATTGACACGTTTTCTATGACGTGCACCAATTCCTTTGCCATGAGTTTCAATTCCAGTCATCTTGGCGAATTTGGTGCACATTTTGGCACTACACCATTGCCATTGGAACTAAAAAGTTTTACAGGCAAAACCATGTCTGCCACCAATAAACTCTATTGGGCAACGGCCACAGAGCATGATGTCCGTTCTTATACGCTTGAACGTTCGGCTGATGGATATAGCGGCTGGACAATAGTAGGTTCTGTTGACAGCAAGGGTAATACCGATACAGGACATGCTTATGAACTAGAAGATCGTGCTCCATTGAGACACTCGTTTTACAGACTTCGGTTCGTAGATGTAGATGATACGGAGGAAGTATCCACTATCATCAGTCTGAATCGCTTGGGCAATGATTTTGGGGTGCTATCAGCATATCCCAATCCTGCAAAAGAAAGTATTCAAATCCAGTTTGAGACCACAGAAGAAGCCATAATTACCGTACAAATAACAGATATTTTAGGCAGAGTAATAAAAAATCAAAAAATGAATACTACAAATGGAATAAACAACCTATCTTTACCCTTGGAAATGCTAGAAGATGGTATTTATTATATTGTTTTATCTAGTGATGATAAGGTATCCTTGCCATTACGTTTTGTAAAGCAATAATTGAGTAGCGGTTTTTTTTAGTTTTTACTATTAATGCCACCCCATCTCTAGATTCAGTTATCTGGCGAAACTTGTGTTTAACGATGTACTAAGAACAGGTTTTAGTGTTCAGTATGAACGAACTAAAATATGTTCTTAGTTACATCGTACTCAAAGTGTTATTTTTTACTAGTTTTTTATAAATCCGATAACAATTTTGTTTTCATTTGAGTAAATTCTTCCTCGGTAAGTACTCCAGCATCGCGCATTTCAGCCAATTTATTAATTCTCTCTAAAGTAGCATCCGTGCCAGTCATGGCGGCAGGGGGGGCTTGGGGGGTCAGTTCATTCGCAATGCGTTTGCCCTCTTCTATTTCTTCTTTATAGGTATTTCGTGCCTTTGTGAGGTCAAAGTCCTCCAGCGTACCTCCGTCGTGAAAATGTTGAGCAACTACATTGCCCAGCGCATAAGTACTTGCGCCCGAAAGCACAGGCATACTCAGTTCGCCGATAAAAGTGCCTACCCCTGGAATGGCCTTAATCAAACTAGCACCAAGACGCGCCGCGCCTGTACCAGCCACTGCGGAAATAAATGTTTTACCGAGGGTATCCATAAAACCTACTTGATATAGTTTGGCCAATTGGCGGAGCATATTTAATTGCACCGCACTGACGGCCAAAAGATCGGCACCAGGGAAAGGTACTAATGCAGCCCCCATGGAAAAACCGATATGATTACGAATAATTTCTTTGGCCTTGGCCTGTTTATCTGCGTGTTGCATATATTGGTGGTGTTGGTGAAGGTGCCGCTCGAACTGTATAAGATCGAAAGCGGTGAGTATTATATTTGCTTTTGACATAATGGATAGCATCTTTATTCTGTTCATAAGATACAATATTCGGCAAAGTTAACCCAATATACAGGGTATTGACGACTAATACCTACGAAAAAACGATATAAGTACCTTATTATGGTACGATTGTGAAAGGTTTGCTGCCGCAAATGATACACCACACTTTAGAGCCGTGTGAAACCCCTGCACGGTAGGTGCTACGGGGTTCCACTGCTCTGCGCCCACTTGCCAAAGGCGCGGTTACACGGTAGGGTACGGTATAGGTAGAAGAATGATACAAAGCGCACGGTATTGATATGCATAACACGGTAATAAAATAACATACATAACACGGTGATAATAATGCAAATAACACGGTAATAACATACATAGCACGATAACAATAACATACATAACACGGCGATAAAATAGTGTTTCATCTGGTTGTAAAGCGTTTTTGCTGCTCTTTAGGCTGGGTGGAAACCCCATGTAGGGGTTCCACGGCCTTGCACTGCCTATTCAGTGCTGATTACGGTAGTAGAGATTGATTTTATTGGGTGGGTGGTGGGAAATGGAGTTAGATTTGAATGAGTTAGAAAGAATAATTAAGCCTTTCATTCCCGTATAGAATTAAAAATGATAACAACTAGCCACCCATTACATCGGTTGTTATAATTTCTAGTTCTATTTGTTGTGCAGGTGTGAGCGTATTCCATTGTTCAGGAGAACTAAGAAGTCCAAATTGAAGGAGTAGGTAAATGAACCACGGTAACATAATTGAATTAAAGTTTAAATTGTGAAAGGATATTTCGTTATTGATGATACAAAGGTAGGACGACAAAAAAGCAAGCACCAAGGACACTTTAGCGCAAATTGGACAGGGCAAATCAATAAAATAATAAAAAAAAATATTTTCAAGTGGCTTTAAATCATTTATTTATGTAAGAAAATCATTGTTTTTTTATGTGATTTTTTATACGCTTAGACAAAGTAGCAGTTTTTGGACAGGCCAAATTTGAGTTTTTAGCACCGTGAAAAGTAAGGCTAGAGGGTGTATTCCAGTTTTTATTTTGTTAATACTTGCTTTAACAAAATACTTTTATTTATTAAAACTAAAAAAAAATACGAGATTGTTTTTTTATCTTAACAGAAAGTAATAATTTTGTCCCGTAAATTCGTGTATAATTAATAAATTTTCTGGAGGCTGTTGTTTTTTTTGTGCTACTGAGACTTGTGTTTGGTGTTTAGACTGACTGCTCTCTACTTCCAAATTATTAAATATACTATACTTTTTTTTAACTTAACAATACTCGTGTACCATGGAAGAATTGAAAGACCTAACGTATATCATTAACAGATATACCGTCCGTAACATTGATGTCATCACAAATCCAGAAAAGAAAAAAACAAAAGATGAACTCCGATACTGGGAGTTCTATGTGGGTATCGATAAAGATACTTGGAAAACAGACGACGAGGCCGCTCAACATTTTGGTTACCAATCAAAAGGAGACAAAGGGTTTAGAAGATTAAAAGAGGGCTTGAAAGAAAGGTTGCTTAATTCCACATTTTTCTTGGATTTAAGTTCATCCGAGTTTTCGGACTACCATCGTAAAACACAAGAGGCTTTACGGTTAACCTCAATAGCAGATAATCTTTATAGAAGAGGAGCATTTGATATTTATTTTGATGTAGCAGAAAAGGCATTAGCCTTATCCATCGAGACGGATAATATGATACTTGTTATTCAAAATGCTACCAGTTTAAGATCTTTTTACGCGATTAAACCTACTCTACAAAAAGATTATGAACGACTAAGTAAAATCTATACTTCTTATTGGCCTATGCTTCAAATAGAATTAGAAGCTCATAATGATTATTTGTATATAATTTCAAATTTGACCAATAAAAAAGGATTTAAGAAGGACTTTGCTGTTACAGCAAGTGATATGTTCTCAAAATATGAAGACAAACTAAGTGTTTTCCCGAATTTAAAGTTTCAAGTATATGCTCGTGTTATTCACTTGTTTTCGAAATTATTGGTTCATAACTGGGAATCCGGAGTAGAAATTTGTGATGCTGCGATCAAGTACCTCACTAATCATAAATTTATTGGAAAAGATTTTATTGGTACATTTAGCACCCAAAAGTCAAGTTGCTTGTTGATGATGGGAAAGTATGAGGAGGCATTAAAAACACTTGATATAGGAAAGGAAATGGTAGTCTTGGGTAAACATGCTTGGTTCAAAAACCGAGAAATCGCCGCAGTTACCAATCTATACGCCGAAAACTATCAAGCATCTTGGGATTTGGTTCTAATGGCACTCAACCATGAGCGTTTTAAGATTATTTCTGAAGTAGATCAAGAAACCTGGCGGTTGTATTTTGGGTACTTACATTTTATTGGGAAGGTAGAAAATAAACCTTATTGGGAAAAGGATGACCAGCCCGCCTCGCGTTTTAGGCTCAGCCGACTGATAAACGAAATGCCCAATTATACCCAAGACAAACGCGGAGGCAATATTCCATTGCTCATCCTGCAAGTACTTTTTTTGCTTTCTGATCTGAAAGAAAATAAAGACAACTTTGATATTATATGTAACAAAATAGATGCCATCAAAAAATACAGTTCTCGTAACCTTGATGATAAAAGTGAGCATTTTCGCTCTGATTGCTTTATCCACTTGCTCGGGCTGCTGCCTAAACACCTGCATGATCCCAAAACGCTCATCAAAACGGCACATACTACACTGCACCGTATGTCAACAGTGCAAGCAGAAGTAGTGGACAATAGTTTTGAAGTAGAAGTAGTCCCCTACGAGCGACAATGGGCTTGGATCATGTATTATATTGAACACGCTGCATCAAAATAGAAAGTAGTAGTGGGTGAGCAGTGAATGAGGTGTTTTTTCATTTACTGCTCACCATAAAATCCTTTATTATCGTATCCATTGCGGCAATACCCCATCACCAACTACAGGTTTTTCTTTTTCAATTCGCTCACTGCATAATCAGCGGCACGTGCTGTTAATGCCATATAGGTCAAGGATGGATTTACGTTTGAACTGGAGGCCATACAAGATCCATCTGTTACAAATACATTTTTGCATTCGTGTATTTGATTCCATTTATTCAAGATAGAATCTTTTACGCTATGGCCCATACGCGCAGTACCCATTTCGTGGATAGCCATACCGGGAAACGAACCGTTATCGTATGTTTTAACGTTTTTTAGGCCCGCGGCTTCAAACATTTCGGCGGCATCATTTGCCATGTCTTTGCGCATTTTCTTCTCATTTTCTTTGAACTCCACATCAAAAAGCAAAGTAGGTTGTCCCCATTTATCTTTTACCTCTTTATTGAGTTTGATCTGATTCTCGAAATAAGGTAAACATTCGCCAAATCCTGTCATACCCATACTCCAGTTACCTGGCTCGGAAGCCATTTCTTTCATTTCTGCACCAAAGCCCATCTCGGCCACCACGCGTTGCCAGTCTGAGCGACTAGCAGCACCTTGATAACCAAAACCACGTAAATAATCGCGCTTTTCTGTACCAAGATTGCGATAGCGCGGGATATAAATACCATTTGGACGGCGGCCAAAAATATATTTATCTAAGTCTCCTTCCCAAGTGCCGTTTGCTCCTGTTCTGAAATGGTGGTCCATCATATAATGCCCCAAAACACCACTCGAATTACCCAAACCATTGGGAAACTCTGGCGAAATGGAATTCATTAGTATCCATGTAGAACCCACGGTAGAGCCACAAACAAAAATCACTTTTGCTTTAAACTCCATTTGTTCGCCCGTTTCGGAGTCGATGACTAACACGCCTTTTGCTTTCCCTTTTTTTGCATCGTACAAAATAGAATTAACAATAGAATGTGGACGGACGGTTAAACGCCCTGTCGCATTAGCCGCAGGTAAGGTTGAGGATTGGGTGCTGAAATAACCGCTGAACGGGCAGCCACGTTGGCAATGGTTGCGGTATTGGCAATTGGTACGCCCTTTGTGCGGTACAGTGAGGTTGGCCACCCTACCAATGGTCATGTGGCGACCTGGAAATTTGGATTCGATCCTTTTTCTTACCTGCTTTTCTACCACATTCAAGTCCATTGGTGGGAGCAGGTTTCCATCAGGGAACTCAGGAATACCGAGGTTCTCGCCTGAAATACCGGCATGCGCTTCTACATAATCGTACCAGGGCTTAAGATCTGCATAACGGATTGGCCAGTCGGCACCATGCCCGTCTTTTAAATTTGCTTCAAAATCTGTTTCACTCAATCGGTAAGATTGGCGGCCCCACATAATGCTTTTTCCACCTATAATATCGGGACGAAACCAATCGAAACGTTTATTTTCGGCATAAGGTGCATTTTTGTCATCAAACCAGTATTGCTTTGTTTCTTCGTTGTACGGGTAGTCACGTTGCAAGTAAGGATGATCGGCGCGCTCTTGTGCGGTGATACGCCCCCTGTGCTCGAATTGCCAAGGTGTTTTGGTAGCGGTTTCATAACCGGTAATATGTTCAAGTGGTTTGCCGCGGTCCAGCATAATCACTTTTAGTCCTTTTTCGGTGAGTTCTTTGGCGGCCCAGCCTCCAGAAACCCCAGAGCCAATTACAATGGCATCGAATGTTCTTTTTTTCATATTAAAAGTAGTAAATTCAAATTTCAGGGGGCAATTTTAATACGAAAAACTGATTAATCGCCTAGTTCTTGGCAATTATTTTCGCGAATAAAAATTATTCTTTTAAAACTACCAATAATCCAAATTCATGCACCATATTTGCCATGAAATTTTAATCATTTACGTACAATGTCAATACTATCTAGGCGCGAAGCCATCAAAAAAGTAGCACTTATTGTGGGCGGTTCTCTCGTCCTTCCCGATATTCTTAAAGCGTGGGGTAATCTTACGATTGAAAATCCTGATTTTAGATTTGATCTTGCGGATGAGCAATTGATCGCGGATATTGCGGAGCAAATTGTACCGGCAACGAGTACGCCTGGAGCCAAGGCTGCGGGAACAGATAAATTTATCCAAAAAATGGTAGCCGATTGTTATGAACCTGCTGACCGCGATGCTTTTATGAAGGGGCTTGCTGGAGTAGATGCTTATGCGAAAAAGAATTTTGGCGGTAAGGGGTTTTCGGCTTGTACTGCTGCACAACAGGTTGAAATTTTAAAGTATTTTGAGAAGGAGTACCACGCGGATAAATCGGGTAAGCCTTGGTGGGGTAAAATAAAGGATTTAACGGTTACGGGTTTCTTTACTTCGGAGATTGGTTGTGAGCAGGTATTGCGCTATGAAGCGGTGCCAGGTAGGTATGATGGCGCTCTGCCTTACAAAAAAGGGGATAAGGCTTGGGTGAATTAAGTGTAGTGGTTTTGATTCACCTACATTAGTTAATCGTTCATTTTTGTCGTAGATAACTGTACAAATTAGTTGATTTTTTAGTGTATTGTTTTGATAGTCAATCAATTATATTAGTCTTGAGGTTTATTTTTGTATGCTTCGCATACATTTTTTTCTACCACAAAAGTTCACAACAGTACACAAAGGCGTTGCGTACACTTTAATGCTTCGCATTTAGAACATAAAATAGGGCAATCAATGCATTTGATGCATTGATTGCCCTTTTACTTATTATTGCCTAAATACCTGAATTTTAGCGACACCAATGCTTTTACCTTCTTTACTACTGGTTTTAACAGTATAAAAGCCTGATGGTAAATTGTGGTGCTGAAGTGTCCAAGTTCCATCACTGGTAGTGCCGCGTTCTAATATACGCCCCCAACTATCCATGATTTCTATGGATACTACTGTCCCCAATGGTAAGCCCCCAATACTAATAGTAGCAAAATCAGACATTGGATTTGGGCTTACTTTTAATTGTGCCTCTGGCCATACCGGTGTCCAACTGGATACTAACCAAAAACTAGTATCTACTTGATGGCGTGTTGTATTGGTGATAATAGGTTCGTTGAAATCAAAATATATAGAAGCATTGTTGTTCACTTGTGTTCCAAATGGTACATTTGGCTTTTGTGAAACCGTGTAAGAGACAAATCCTTGTGATCCGGCGAGGTTTTTACTGCTGTCGGGGAGATGGATATTGTCAAAAACAAATTTAATATTGGGACCTTCTCCAAAAAAATCATACCTAACTGGATGGCTACTTGTACCCAGTACGACACTCAAAGGATCTAACCACGGCGAAAGTGTATCTCGAATCACGACGGTAAATGCGGTATCTGTTCCTGTATTTTGGAAGCGGATAAGATATTCAATATCAGTATTTCTATTGATGATATGCTTCGTGCCATAACCGATGGGAAAACCTTGCTTGTCGTTGGGGTCAAAAGAGCCAATATTCTGACGACAATCTATATCTTTCCAATAATCGGCATCATCAGAAGGAAACATAGTGACAAATCCTGTAGAAAAACTACTACCAGTGGTACATCCTTCAACACTGAGTGAGGGGTGTGAATTACCGGGATGATTGGGTTCCTGAACTGCTTCTATACGCCATGTGCTTCCCGTTGCTGCAACATTTTCAAAATGACTTTGACCCTGACCTAATATAATAGTAGGTGGTGGTACTGCTTTCATCATTACAGCATCCTCAATAACAACGTATTCTAAGGCATTACTCATGGACGCAGATCCTACATTCTCTAGTTCAAAGCGCAGGGAGTCTCCATCGCATACTGCATTTAATTGAAGACTCGCTCCCGACCATTCAGCAAGTAACTCACCACAGGGTTCATGTGGGTAAATCTCTGCAGAAAGACAGTGTGACTGTCCTAACACAGCATCGCAAGATGCATTTACCTGAAGGGATAAGGTGCCACACTGACCTACGGCAATATCTCCCAATTGAAACCGCAAGGTATTGTTTCCAATATTAGTTGCAGGAAGAGAGGATGAAAGATAGATCAAAAAATCGTCTAATTGCACATCTAAATAGGCCGAATTTGCATTTTCTGATCCTGTATTACAGTATTTGATGGCATAATTAGCATCGAAACAGCGGCGTAGAAATGGCACATCTACATCCACGGTTAAACGAGAACAGGTGACTAGTGGTTTCAATAAAAAATCACTAACAAGAGTAGTATCAAAATTGGTCACCGTTTTTACTAGGTAGTCGGTACAAAGTAACCATATCCCCTCATTTGGATTATGTACTGTTATGCCGTAATTACCAGCAGGTATGCCTCTTGACCAATTTCCTTCATTATCAGTCACCAAAAAATACTTTGCATCACTGTTGAGGTCTTGTAATTCAATATTGATGCCCTCCATATTGATATCTCCTGTAGTCGTGGAGCAGGTATTGTCTATGTCGGCCAGTACACGTCCTTTTACAAATCCACATGCGTTTGAAAATTCTAAAAAATGGGTGGCTACTGTGGTACAACCTTTGTCAATATTTGTAATCGTAACAGTGTAATTACCAGGGTCGAATACTTGAATGGTACTATTGACCGATCCATTACTCCACAGATAAGATACTGCGAATGGGAAATAATTTGCGCTTAAATAGGTTGTATTATTAAAGCAATCGGTATAAGCGTCAATTGCTGCGCTAAATCCATTATAGTAAGGAGGGGTATAACAAGCAGTGGCGGTGCCGCATGCATTTGGAAATGTTACGGTGACACAATAGGTAAGATTACTCGCTGTGGGCGTATTGGGTACTTCTATACTTGCAGTCGTTTCACCTGTACTCCATAGGTAAGCGTTTATTTGATTAAATGATGTACACCTCAAAATTTTTGTAGCAGGTTGCATCGTACAACTATCGGTACCGCTTTGATAAATACTAAAATTAGTATTCATAAGGGATATAATGTTGACAGTATCTGTACCTGTACACCCTAAAGTGTTATCGGTCACGGTTAGCCATACATCACCCCCAGCAGTTGCATTGGCTGTTACATTAGTGAGGGGCTGAACGCCATTACCAAACCACTGATAACTTAAATCACTCGAAGAACTTGAAACCGTAGCAGCCACTAACGCAGTTGGCGATGCACAAGTCAAATATCCGCTTGAAGTAAGCGTTACCTGAGGGGATTCCTTCACGGTAAGCGTACCTGCGTGTGTAAAAGATAGGCAAGGATCGTTAAAGTTAATCGAATTGTTACCCGCAAGATAATTGGCGACTACTACTGCAATTTGGTAAGTTCCAGGTATTTGAAATTCTGCTTCAAATAACCCTGTTGCTGATGTTTTTGTTATTATTGTACCGAGTTGAGTAGAGGTGCCCGTATGCAGTACATACATTTTTATATCATTGGCATCTAGTATTGATCCCGATGAAGCAGGTGCCTGAAAATCTGCTACCCCGTCACAAATAGTGGCGTTTTGAGGGGTTACATTGCCCGCGAAAGACGTACATTGGGCATAAACCCCATGTGTAGAAAAACCGCAAAAAATAGCGATTAAAGTGATAAGAAAAAAATGTCTTTTATTCATGATGTTTAGTTTTGCTCGCGCTTTTTAGTTATTTATTGTTCCCCTGAAATAGATAAGTATTTTACTAGCGAACAATGAATTGGCACGTAATTCATTTTATGTTGCAAAGGTGTGGCATCTCCGATTTCAAAGCAAGTACAATTTTGGCAAAATGTAAAGTTTAATTATTGCTAAAACTGTACAAAACATTGATAATAAGATTTTTGCAAAATGAAATGTTGTACATTTGCAAAGTTAATTGGCGTTAGTAAATTCAAAAAAACATGCAAAATACATTGGTATGGCAGGCCTTGGTTACGTTCTCTCCTTTGGAGCGCAAGCATTTTAGGCAATGGTTGCAATCTGAGTTTTTTAACCGTCGGACACAACCCGTCTTGCTATATGAATATTTACAACATTGTATCGTTAATAAGCAAATACCGTCTAGGGAAAAGGCCAACCAATTTATCCACAAAGAACAGGATCGTACTACGGCGTTCAACGACTTAGCAATGCGCCTTTTGCTCAGCGAATTATTGGGGCATATTGAAACATTCCTAGCGTATAACAATTATTTTACAGCAGCAGAAAATGTAGCACTTCAAGCGGCAAATGCCTATCGAAAACGCGGACTTGACAAGCATTTTAACCAATGCCTCCAATCGGCTTACAACCAATGGGAACAACAGCCCAATCGGCATACCGAATATTGGAATGCAAATGCCGCTATTGCATACGAGCGTTACCAATACCTTAGTGTAGGACGTAGAACCGAGCCCCTCAATTTACAGGATGTTTCAGACCAAACGGATTTGGCCTATATGGCAAATAAACTGCGGCATGCCTGTTTCGCACGTACGCATCAAGCCGTTTTTAAAACCGATTATCAATTTGGACTATTAGATGCCGTGATCGAATATTTGAGCAATAAAACCGAATTGTTGGCCCACCCTGCTATTGGTCTATATTATTATTGTTATCACTTTTTATTGCACCAAGATTCCGATACTTATTTCCAAACCTTTAAACAGGAACTATTGGCTAAAAGTCAGCAATTACCCGAAGATGAGGTACGCAACCTTCATTTGCTGGCGATCAATTATTGCATCAAAAGGATCAATCAGATGGATACGCCATATATGAAAGAAGCGTTGGATCTATATAAATCTGCATTAGCAGGTGATTTGTTATTGGAATATGGCCAGTTGTCCCATTTTGCCTTTAATAATATTGTAGCGATTGCCCTCCGATCTGATGAAACGGATTGGGCAGCAGAATTTATTAAAAAATATGCCGAAAAAATAGAAAAAAAACATCAGACCGCCACCTATCATCTAAATTCTGCAAGGGTAGCATACGTTCAAGGCAAGCACGATGAGGCATTGCTACACTTGCAAAAAGCAGATTATAAAGACTTAATCAATAATTTAATTGCCAAAACCCTTCAACTCAAAATATACTACGAAATGGGTGAAGCCGACGCATTGGATGCACATCTTCAAAGTATGCAAACCTTTATCCGCCGCCAACGTATCATTGGTTATCACAAAATTAATTACCTCAATATCATAAAATACGCTAAAAAACTAGCTACGCACAATCAAAATGACAAAAAAGAACGTGCAAAACTAGCCGATCAAATATCGGGAGAGCAATACATGACCGAGCGCGAATGGTTTTTATCTCAATTGAAATAACTCCCCCTCCATGCCCCCATTACTTACTGCGCGCTACCCTAATTAATATCAAGCCCAAAGCCGCAAAGAATATTGTTCCTAATAAATGGTATCCGCCTTCGCCCAACCATCCTGTTAAGCCATGTTCCATACTAATGCCATTCAATGCTTTTGCTGTACCATCAGAGGCTTGTAACAATGCTACTACCACACCCGCCAATGCACCGCCGGCAACCAAACCAGTCGCAAACAAGCTGCCTTTGCCCAAATCGGCATCCTCGGCGGCTTCGCCTTTGCGTTGACCAATCCAGTCTGTCAAACCTTTGAGTACACCTCCAATCCAAATAGGCAATGTGGTGGACAATGGAAGGTACAAACCCACCGCAAACGACAGCGATTTTACACCGCACAACTCCATTGTAATCGCAATAAACAAACCCACCAACACAAATTGCCAGTCGAGATTGAATGAAAGTAAGCCTTTAATCAAAGTAGCCATCAGCGTGGCCTGTGGAGCATCGTATTTGTAGCCAATAGCGTGCTGAACACCCAATGCGCGCAAATCGGCTGTAGGATTGTCCAAGTACAAAACAGTGAGTCCTATCACAGTAGAAGAGACGATAACGCCAATAAATAATGCCAATTGCTGGTATCGAGGCGTTGCCCCCACGATGTATCCCGTTTTTAGGTCTTGCGAAGTGGCACCTGCATTAGCGGCAGCAATACAAATCATGCTACCCACCACCAGAGCCATCGGTTCGTAAAATTTACCTGTCCAACCTACACCAATAAAGATCAGTGCGGTACCCATAATAGTGGCAATCGTCATACCCGATATGGGGTTATTGGAAGAACCGATAATACCCACAATTCGGCTAGATACAGTTACAAAAAAGAAACCGAATACGATGACCAAAACACCGATCAGTAATTTGGACAAAATACCATCGCCAGGAATGGAAGGCAATACGGCCATCAAAATAATCAATGCCAAACTTCCAATACCTACAACTTTTAGGCTGAGGTCGTTGTCCGTACGTACGATATTAATTGCTTTTTCAGGGTTGCGGATCGTATCAAGGCTTTCTTTAAACGAACCCACGATGGTAGGTAGTGTTTTCAATAGTGTGATAAAACCTGCACCTGCTACTGCTCCAGCACCAATTTGGCGTACATAAGCGCGATAAATGGCACTTGTGAGGTCTCCAAAAGTGAGTGTTTCAGGATTCCACCCAAATTTGTAACCCGTTAAAGCACCCGTTGCTGGGTCGAAAATACGCAACAGTTCCAATTTGTCCAATTGAGCAGCAATAGTCCCCGGAGGTACTAATGTAGCCAAGAGTGGAATAAGTCCCATCCATGCCAATACGCCGCCAGCCACTAGAACGCCTGCAATACGCGGCCCAATGATATAACCTACACCGAGGTATTCCGGTGTTATTTCGCCGCTTATTCGTGCGGCAGGCAGGTATTTGTTCACCGCTGTGGTAGCCCATGCGGGTGTTTCAGCAATAATTCGAAATACTTTTTGGAAAAGTGCATAAGCAAAGGC
>JAAFHO010000348.1 GCA_013297575.1 Chitinophagales bacterium | reverse complement strand
TTACTTTTCATACATGAAAAAGGGCGACTACCTCCAAGCCGCCGCACACTATACCTTGGCCACCCGGCATAAAAATTTTGTAAACCAAAGCGAAAGTTTCTTAGAAACCTGGCATATCACGGGGGCGTACCTCTATATCGGTCTAATCACCAGCGGACAACCACTACCCAAAGGACTTAAACCCTACAAATCCAGTAAACTCATCAACGAAATTAGCAATTACCAATCGGACAAGGGCGGCCTGTACGCAGCTGCACTCACTGCCAGCCTGCTACTTACAGCCATAGAAGGACACAAGGATAAGATCGTGGAACGGGTAGAAGCCTTGGAAAAATATAGAGAAAGGTACTTATTAGAAGGCGACTCGCCACGTACTGCCGTACTGTACAAGATACTGATTACGATAGCCAAAGCAGGTTTTCAAAAACGATTTTATGCCGATAAAATGCCCGCACTGCAACAAGAATTAGCCGATTGCGGAAAAGGACAGGATGCTTTGCCTTTTGAGTGGGAATTGATTCCGAATGAAGCATTGCTGGAAATGATCGATACTGCTAAGGTGGGTATGTTTGGTGCAGAGGCAAATAGATGACCTTGAAAAATGGCTGTTTCGTGCTATTTTGTTGTGAAAAACTAAAACTCCGCCACACCGCTGTGGGTAATCACAGCGGAGTTATTACATCCTTCCTTAGCGATAAATAAGGCCCAAAATCATAGATCTGTTGGAAGCCATGGTCAGATAAAACATTACCTTTTACCACGACTACATTCCTGTACCCAATTTTTATCCATCTTTATCGTTTATTTGCACCGCTAACAGCAAACGCCCCAAACTGCGTTGTATATTTGCACCATCAAACCACAATATTTGACACCAGCATTGCACCATAAATACGCTATACTAATCCTTTTTGCCCTCCTCTTTGGCGATACCTTGCAGGCGCAAAATGCCACTGCAGCAGGTGTTTTTGACCGACCCACTGTGGAAGCAGGTGATACCTTCGGGTTGCGCATCCTCGTTTCCAATACAGCCGCCAAACCCGATCGGGTGGACTTTTCCGCATGGCGCGATTTCTTGCCTGAGGATAATATTTTGCGCCGAACGACCTGGCAACGCTCTGGCGATAAATGGATCAGTAACTATACCCTGATCGTTTTTGACAGCGTCAACCAAGAACTGCCACCGCTAGCAGTCCGGTTGCTTTCTGGCGATGCGATATTGACCAATCCAATGTCGCTGATTGTAACGCCGACCCGTGTATCAGGCGAATTGTCCGAATTAGCACCTATCCGCGATATACACCAAGAACCGTGGCTTTGGACGGATTTTGCCCTAATTGGTCTGCTCCTTTTGGCATTGGGAAGTATTATCTTTTATTTGCTACGCCGCAGGAAAAAAGCAGCACACGCACATACTTATAGGCAACGCCCAACAGAGGAAATACCTGTTGAACAGGTGGTCGTTACGCCCGCACATACCAAAGCCTTACTGGAACTTGCTCGCTTAAACCGCGAAAAACCTTGGCAAAAAGGTGCTGTAAAAGAATATTACGCCGAATTATCGCTTATTGTCCGCTCTTATTTGGAAGAACGCTACCAAATTTCAGCACCAGAATCCACCACACGCGAAATTGAAGCCATGCTGCGCCAAACGGGTTTTCCCCGCGAGCGCATGAGCGACCTCCGCAAAATCCTCGATCAATCTGATATGGCCAAATACGCGCAAGACCTCGGTGCCGACAAACCACACGAGCAGTATATCCTCCGCTCCGAAGAATTGATCAAACAAACCGCCGCACAATGATTTTTGCCCAACCTTACTGGCTCGCCCTGCTGGCATTGCTGCCTGTGCTGATATTCGTTTATATGCGCACCATTAAAAAAAGGCATGTATCGCTTAAAGTATCTCGCTTTGAAGCCATGTCGGGTGCAAAAACATGGGTCGTGTATGCCCGAAATTGGCTACAATGGCTGCGATGGGTCGTAATGGCTTTGCTCATTTTTGCACTGGCACGCCCACAAAAAATTTGGTACGAAGAAGAAACGGATGCACAAGCCATTGATATTATGCTCGCTGTGGATGTTTCGGCCAGTATGCTTTCCAAGGATTTCGAACCCGATCGCTTGTCGGCGGTAAAAGATATTGCGAACGAATTTATCTCCAAACGCAAACAAGACCGTATTGGCCTTACTATTTTTTCCGGTACTTCCTTTACGCAATGCCCACTCACCGAAGACCACCGGATACTCACGGCCTTTATCAATAATATGCAAGTGGGCCGCCTACCGGAAGGCACTGCTATCGGTTCGGGGCTGGCCACCGCGGTCAATCATTTAAAAGATAGCCTTTCTAATAGTAAAGTAGTGATCCTGATGACCGATGGAGAAAACAACGCAGGACAAATACTGCCGCTCCAATCTGCCGCTATTGCAAAAGCGTTGGGTGTACGTGCGTATGTGATCGGGATGGGCAAAAATGGCACCGTGGAATCGCCTACGAGCAAACGCTTGGATGGAACTTATGTTTTTGGTATGCGCCCCATGACGCTGGATACCGCTAATTTGGTAAAAATAGCCGAAATCACCAACGGCAAGTTTTATGCGGCACATAATACTACCGAATTACAACAAATTTACGCTGCTATTGACCAATTGGAGCGTACTCATATTAAAGTGCAATCGGTACCCAAAACGACTGATTTATTTTTCTGGTTCCTCAACGCCGCCATTAGTCTATTGGCCTTGGAATTGCTTTTGCGTTGGGGGCCGTTACGCGTGATTACTGTCTGATGCTAAACGATATAAAATTTGAAAATCCCGACCTGCTGCATTTGTTGTGGGTATTGGCATTGCAAGCCGCTATGTTGGCTTTTTATTGGAATTGGCGCAAGCGAAAACTCCAGCATTTGGGTTCGCCCGAACTGGAAAAACGACTTTTGGTTGGCTTTTCAGAACGTCGATTTTGGCTAAAAAATGCACTTTTTGCGGTTATTATGAGCCTTATTGCACTGGCCATCGCCAATCCGCGCAAACGAACCCTAACTACGCCTCCCGCGCAGCAAAGTGCCGATATTTTGATCGCGTTGGATGTGTCGCGGAGTATGATGGCCAATGATGTATCGCCCAATCGTCTCGCTAAAGCGAAGGTGTTTATTCAGGATTTGATCAAAAAACTACGCAATGAACGGATCGGTTTGCTGGTATTTGCGGGTGATGCCTTTCCTCAAGCACCAATGACCAATGATCCAGAAATATTGCTGATGTTTGTCCGAAATGCCGCTTCCGATGCCGTAAACGACCAAGGTACCGATTTTGAAGCCGCGATACAAACAGCATCGCGGATGTTTCCTTTGGACTCGGAAGCCGGACGTGCGGTAATTATCGTAACCGATGGCGAAAACCATACCTCCGATGCCCTGGCTGCGGCACAAAAAGCGCATAATGATGAAGGTATCACTATTCATACCGTAGCGGTAGGAACAGTAGGAGGTAGCACAATTCCTTCGCCAATTGGAGGTGAGTTAAAAGATTATAACGGCCAAATTGTACGCACAAGTGTCAATGAAACTGCCCTTCGCGAGTTGGCATCTGCTGGCGGTGGTATTGCGATACAACTCAATGACAGTGGCGCAATGGACAAATTAGTGGCTGCTGTTGGTCAATTGCGCAAGTCCACCGTAGATGCCAAAGCGTATATGTCCTATAAGTCTTATTTTCAATGGTTGGTACTGGCGGCTTTAATACTGCTGGTGGGTGAACAATTGTTGTGGTGGAGAAAAGGAAAGGATTAATCTTTATTGGTGGTTTTTTTATCCTTTTGGCAACCCATTGCCCTTAATTTGTACCATGTTTACAAATGCACATAACTATGCGATTTCTATTTACTTGTATCTCCATTATATTGGTGTCGGCATTAACGGCACAAGACACCCTTTCCGATTTAAAAATTGGCGAATGGCAACAACATTTGCCTTGGCAACGGGCTAAATCTGTTACCAATAGCGCCTCTAAGGTGTATTATGCGACCGAATTATCGGTGGTCGAAATTGATAAAGCCGAACGTTCCACCCAGTTTTTGTACAAAAATATAGGTTTTAGCGACGTGGGTGTGCGGTTGGTGCGGTTTAGTAAAAGCGCAAACGTGCTTTTTATCGGTTATAACGATAGCAATATTGACCTTTTTTACCCCGAAACCAATAAAGTAATCAATTTGCCATTCATCTTGAAAAATACTGTTTTGTCGGGCGATAAAACGATCAAAGATGTGTTTTTTGAAGCCGAATTTGCTTACTTATCTACGGGTTTTGGCGTTGTAAAACTCAACCTAGCTACGGCGGAAGTCGATTTTACGGTATTTACAGGTGTGGAGGTGCGCTCTTTTGCCATTTATAAAGGTTATTATTTCATGGGAACCGATGACGGTCTCTATCGCGTAGCCACCAATGATTCCAATCCTGCTGATTTTGGACAATGGAAATTACTAGGTGCGTCGGAAGGTTTTACGGCTGGTGCGCCGGTGAATGCGATGGCGGTATTTCAGGATAAGCTCTATTTGGGTACAGTAGGTAAAGGTTTAATTCGGTACAATGGCGTGGATCAACCGATTGCTTTTTCTCAAATTGATGATTTGAATGTCACGTTACTCAGTACAGAAGGTGTTGGATTGGTAGCGGCTTGGCGTGGCTCGAACGGTGTTGGTAAAGTCTATTATTTGGAAACCAATGGTGATTTTTATGAAATATCAGGCCCTTGTGATGCCCGTCGCCCATTAGGAGCGGTAGAAGATGGCAGTAAGAAATTTTGGTTTGCGGATGATTTTGACCAATTTCGCTATTTTGACCTTGCTACTGGACAATGCCAATTCTTTTCCTTTAACTCGCCTTATAACCAAAAAGTAGCCGAAATTGCGTTGCGCGGCAATAAAGTATTTGTAGCAGCAGAAGGTGCTGACCCAAATTTAAATCCAACTTTCTCTCGATTGGGCATTTATGTACTCGATGATGATGGCGTTTGGCGGCGATACAGCGCGGATAGTAACCCCGAACTGATCAATACAGATAATACCCATTTGGCTTGGTGGCGTGTGGTGCCACATCCTACGGAGGAAAAAGTGTATGTGGGTAGTTTTTTAGGCGGACTTATTGAAATGTCGGACAAGGCCACAGATACTAAATTTTATACCAAATCGAACTCAATTTTGCAGGATGCTGGTGCTGCTGGTGCCAATCGTACAGCGATTGGAGGCATGGCTTACGACCCCGATGGCAATCTTTGGATCTGTAATTATGGCGCAAACAAGCCTATTGCCGTTTTGAAACCCAATGGGGAATTACAAAATTTTGATGTTGTAGGTTCTGGTAGTTTTACCAAAGTCGCTATTGATAGAAACGGATTTAAGTGGTTTACGGCTGCATTTACAGGCGGTTTGGCGGTATTTGATAGCGGAAAAAGCCTAGATGATCCTTCAGATGATCGTTTTAAAATCATCAATACTTCTAATAGTGTACTGGGTACCAATGAAGTAACAACACTCGCTGTTGACCTTGACGGAGATGTTTGGGTGGGTACAAAAGAGGGTTTGTACAGTTTTGAATGTACAGGTTCTATTTTTAATGAAACAGAAAATGTTTGTCGCGGTACAAGACAAATTATCACCGTAGATGGCTTTAATGGCTATCTTTTGCAGGACGAAAATATCAAGTCGATTGCGATAGATGGCGGTAACCGCAAATGGGTAGGAACGGGTAATGGTATCTTTATGCAGTCAGCAGACGGGCGCACCACACTAGCCCGATTTGATGAAAATAATAGCCCTTTGCCTTCTAATTTAATTGAAGATATTGCCATTAATGAAAAATCGGGTGTGGTATGGATCGGGACTGCAAGTGGGCTGGTTTCTGTCCGCTCGGAGGCTACTTTAGGCGGGAAAGTGAACACCCCATCGGCGTATGCTTATCCCAATCCAGTACAACCCGATTACGATGGGCCTATTGCAATTTACGGTTTGGCTCGCGATGCCAATGTGAAAATTACCGATATTGCAGGTCATTTGGTGTATGAAGGCACCTCAATTGGAGGTCAAGCCATTTGGAACGGCCGCGATTATTTGGGTAAACGTGCTGCCTCGGGAGTATATCTCGTATATGCTACGAGTACGGCTGCATTTGAAAACCCTGACGCGATTTTTACCAAAATAGTGATAATTAACTAATATTTTTACCGCAAAATATTTCCACCACAAAAGTGCACAAAGCGTAGCGTTGACTTATGCTCTATTTTTGTCTTTAATACTGTCAACGCCACGCTT
Organism: Chitinophagales bacterium; assembly: GCA_013297575.1. Taxonomy (GTDB): domain Bacteria; phylum Bacteroidota; class Bacteroidia; order Chitinophagales; family Saprospiraceae; genus M3007. The sequence continues at coordinate 71 of JAAFHO010000348.1, read as the reverse complement.
TGTGCACTTTAAGCGAAGCGCAACTACTCTACGCTTTTGTGTCCTTTTGTGCACTTTTGTGGTAGAAAAAA
>JAAFHO010000349.1 GCA_013297575.1 Chitinophagales bacterium | reverse complement strand
TGGGTTCTTGCTCAATGGTTGGCAGCGCATAAAACGCGTAAATGATACAAAAGTGCCCGATATTGGTACTCAAATTACTTATAAACCCAACGGAAAAATTACCCTAAATTGGAGTACTTATTACGGTAATGAAGGTTCAAGAGATATTACTATTCGCCGCTTTTTTAATAATTTATACATACAAGCCCAATTGAATAAAAAATGGGGACTCATTTTTGGTGCAGATATAGGCGCGCAACAAATTAACCCAAACGATAATGGTTTAAAACAGTGGACTTCTAGGGTATTGATTGCTCGTTATTCGTGTACTGATAAAATACGGTTTGCAGCACGATTAGAAGATTACGTAGATCCCAATAATATTGTTTTAAACTTGACCAATAGTTCGTTCAACATGCGCGGTGTTTCCTTCAATTTTGATTATTTACCCGCAGAAAACGCCATGTTTCGCCTTGAACCACGCTTATTTTTTAGTCCCGATCTTAATTTTGTGGATCGGGAAGGGAATGTTAAAAAGACCAATTTTGCAGTAACAGCCGCCTTTTCATTGGCATTTTAATAAAAAAAGTTGGAAGGGGAGTGCAAATTCCGCTTCCGACTTTTTTACGATATATTTTAAACTTATCGCGTTGTTTTTTCAAAAACAAAATCACGACGTACATTATCTACCACCGTGGTTGCTTTCATTATCGAACCTTCTAACGAAGAAATATCGTATTTTTCTTCTTCTCCCGATTCGTATTTAAGCAAAAGTTCTTGCTTTAGTTCGTCTGCCGACCAATCACCTGTATAAGAAGAGGTAACTGGGGCACCAAAAACGGGTGCGGTTGTAATTTCCGCGTCAAATTCGCGGGAAGATTGGATGGTAATGACTACTGTATTAGAGGTGGTAACATCTACACCGGCCACTTTAACGGCAGTAGAAGTCCATTCGCCAACCAGTTTGTCGTCGAAAGTAGCTTCTTTTTTGCAAGCAACAAAAGAAGTAAGAGAAAGTACAAGCAGACTAAAAATGAATTTTTTCATAACGTAAAGACGTTTTAATTGTTGAGTAAACGATTTATGGATTAGTTAAAATCGCTTCGTATACTTTGACTCTGAAGGTTTTGTGTGTGAAGATCTTACTGTGACCATAAATCTATACACAAAACCTAACAACGCTCAGTATAAATGTGTGCAACGAAGCAACGACCTATAAAATGCTTTCGCTGCCCTTCCTATTGCCTGTTTAAAGAATTGTAACAGTTGATTAACCTTTCCTTAAAACTTTTCAGGAGTGACCTTGGCGATTTTCTATCATTATTGCTGTTTTAAGACAAAAACCAATATTCACACAGACTTTTTGTTGGGTTTTGTGTTCACAACATAATATTGGCCTACTTTTGCAGCCGATAGTGATACTATGATAGATATGCGTTTGTTTCAACTCTTCCTTTTTTTATTTTTGGTTCATTGGGCTACTGATACACAGGCTCAAGATCGATATGTACCGAAGCAATTGCTCGTTACTTTGGTACCAGGTGCAGTACCCGATGATTTCCTTTCTTTACCAGAGGACGGAAATGAAAATAAATGGAAGATTATACGGAAAGTAGCTACTCATGCTACTAATATATGGCTGCTTGAACTTGATACGCCAAATATGGACGTATTCAATGCCCAAAAATGCTTAAAAAAGCATCCGGTTGTGCTCGAAGCACAACTCAACCATTACGTCCAGCAACGAGCATTCCCCAGTTTTTCTGTTCCTGAATTAAGACTTGCTTATCCTAATGATCCATTGTTTTCAACACAATGGCAGTATGAAAATACGGGACAAATGAATGGTACACCAGGAGTTGATCTCGGGATGATAGATGCTTGGGATATAACCACAGGTGGTATATCTCCAACAGGTGATACCGTTGTAGTGGCTGTTATTGATGGCGGTATTTGCCCTAGTTGTCCCGATTGGGGCAATAATCTTTGGAAAAATAGTGCTGAAATACCCAATGATGGCCTAGATAATGATGGCAATGGTTTTATCGATGATTATAAAGGCTGGAATGTCATCGCTCAAAATGACGATATTCTAGGGTATTCTACCAGTCATGGCACCTCCGTTTCGGGTATTATTGGTGCAAAAGGCAATAATAATATAGGTATTACAGGGATGATGTGGGATACCAAACTGATGTTTGTCGCAGCGTTAAATGGCACCAATACTACGGAAGCAGAAGTCTTGGCTGCATACGACTATATTTATGCATCAAGAAAAGCATATAATGAATCGCAGGGTAAAAAAGGCGCATTTGTAGTAGCCGTCAATTGTTCTTTTGGGATTAATTTTGGAATGCCATATCAGTCACCACTTTGGTGCAATATACTGGATCAACTGGGTGAAGTAGGTGTCATCACCGTCGGATCTACGGCCAATGGCAACTGGAATGTAGATATTGTTGGAGATATTCCAACCACCTGCCCTAGCGATTACTTAATCAGTGTAACAGGCGTCGATAACAAGGATCAAAAATCAGAAAATGCGGCTTGGGGCAGTATTTCAATTGATCTAGGTGCATTTAGCAAAGATATTTATACGCTGTTGCCAGGTTCTCCTGCTTATGATTTTAAAAATGGTACTTCCTACGCTGCACCACAAGTAAGCGGCGCTTTGGGATTATTGTATACGGCTCCTTGTAAGAATTTGACGGCATTGGCAAAGCAAAACCCACCCGCTGCAGCACTTTGGGCTAAAAACCTAATGCTTGAATCTATACTCCCTAATGCATCATTGGACAGTATTACCGTAACCGGAGGGCGACTCAAAGTGGATAATATGCTCCACCACTACCAAGATCAGTGTCAATCTTGTCTCTCGCCTTTTTGGTTATCCATTGATAGCATTGGTGCTAATCTTGCTGTATTGAATTGGCAAGAAGGTGCCGCATCCACGGCTTTGGATTTACGCTGGAAAGATAGCATAAGTTCGAATTGGACGCATATTTATAATGTACAGCCGCCTTTCTTGCTTCAGGGCCTGAATTACTGCACGGCGTATCAATTTAGTTTGCGAGCACATTGCGATTCATCTTTAGTAAGCGATTGGACTCCCAGTAAATCATTCAAAACCGATGGCTGTTGTGTTGCGCCTTCCATTTCGACCATTAGTTTGGACAGTTTAGGAAGGGTACGCATCACTTGGAATGCTATTATTGCTGCTTTGTCCTATACTATAAGGTATAAAAGTACTACATCCAGCGCATGGATTTATGTACAGGATATCCACGACACTGAATTATTACTCGATAATTTAGCGAGTTGCACTACATTCTCGGTAGAAATTCAAACAAATTGTGATGGCGGCCCAACAACCTATGCACCTGCCATTAGTTTCGAAACCAAAGGCTGTGGGGCTTGCTACGATCATATTTACTGCGATGGAAAATCGGAAAATGCGATGGAAGAATGGATCAAGGATGTCGCTATTGGAGGTTATTGGAATAATGCTTCTTCTGGTAATCAAGGATACCAGTTTTTTAGCGACCAGCCCAGTGTTTTGAGTTTGGTCCTTACCCCAAATATGACTACAACAGCTACCATTACGCCTGGTTATGCCAGCAGCAGTTATCAGGAAATGTTTCGTATCTACATTGATTTTAACTTGGATGGCGATTTTGACGATGCCGATGAATTGGCTTTTGATCCAGCATTTTCGCACAATGGTGCCATGACTGCGCCATTTGTGACCCCCAATTTTCAAGGGGAAGGAATTACCCGTATGCGTGTAATAATGAAATACAAACCCACAAGTACATTAAGTTTGCCCGAGCCCTGCGAAGTGTTTCCGTATGGGCAAGTAGAAGATTATTGCGTTACTTTATCGCTGCTTTCTACCCCAAGCCAAAACATAGAGGATATCAACCAGCAGCCCAAGATAAATGTCATGCCTAATCCTTTTTATGATCGAATTACGATTGAGATTGCCCCCTATTCTAATCCTCAAACCGTTCATTACGAATTATACGATGTTACAGGGCGTGTTATACGATCGTCGTATCGTAAAAGTGTTCAGCAGTATGTTGAAGTAAGTGACTTAGGCGATTTGCCGCAAGGTATCTATTGGATCAAAATTGCAGTAGAAGGAGCAAATCCGATGCTCTCCAAATTGGTCAAGTGGTAATCCTTCCTGATATATCAAACTTTTTTTTTAAAATATTATTTGGATAATAATCAGAAATAAGTGTACCTTTGCACTCGCTTTTGAAAAAAATGGGTCTTTTTCATTCTTTTCAATTGATTATCAAACAGTTAGATAAATTCTTATCAAGTTAAGCAAGTATGCCAACTATTAATCAACTGGTCCGCAAAAGTCGCGAGAAGGTAGAGCTGAAGAGCAAAAGCCGTGCGCTGAATTCTTGCCCACAGCGTCGTGGTGTATGTACACGTGTATATACAACTACGCCGAAGAAGCCAAATTCAGCCCTCCGCAAGGTAGCGAAAGTGCGTTTGACCAATTCCATTGAGGTGATTGCATACATTCCGGGTGAAGGCCACAATTTGCAGGAACACTCCATCGTACTTGTACGTGGTGGTCGTGTGAAAGACCTTCCGGGTGTACGTTACACCATCGTTCGCGGCGCGCTGGATACAGCCGGCGTGAACAACCGCAAAAAGAGCCGCTCTAAGTACGGTTCTAAGCGTCCTAAGAAATAATTGAAAGAACGAAGTAGTGCAAATGCTATTTAATATCGTTTAAAACTACACTGCCCAACAATTATTTATTTTTTAACTTAATTATCACTTTTAAAAATGCGTAAGCACAAACCGAAACCTCGAGTATTGGCGCCCGATGCACGTTATAAGGATACGATGGTAACTCGTTTCGTTAATAACTTGATGTGGGACGGCAAGAAGAGCGTTGCTTTTGGTATTTTCTACGATGCTCTAGACCTCGTGAAAAGCCGCACCAACGAGGACGAGTTGCAAGTGTGGAAAAAAGCACTTAACAACGTAATGCCTCAAGTGGAGGTACGCAGCCGCCGTATTGGTGGTGCCACCTTCCAAATCCCGACTGAATTGCCTGCTAACCGTAAAATTGCCATCGGCATGAAATGGTTGATTAAGTACGCCCGCGCCCGTTCCGGTAAAGGCATGGCTGAAAAGTTAGCAGCAGAAGTCGTCGCCGCTTCAAAGGGCGAAGGCAGCGCAGTTAAAAAACGCGAAGATACCCATAAAATGGCTGAAGCAAACCGCGCGTTTGCTAGCTATCGTGGATAAACTATTTTATTCGAGAAGTTGACTCGTTCAATGACTCGAGGTTCGCAGCCGTCGAAAATTGTCCGGAAAGTGTGTGTTTATCACGCCCTTCACTTGGATGATTTTCGACGGTTTTGCCATTTAAGGTATCAATTTTAGCACTCGGAATATGAAGTTAATCCAAATTTTTTAACTTTTTAAAACCTTTTGCCGAAATTTATATTTTATTTGCACCTTTTAGAAACTACTTTACGATACTTTATTGTTTTTAACCGTATAAATATCGTTGCCCCAAGGAATTTTTGAACAAATTATTAATCATTCACTCACTTTTTATTTTTATACAATGGCAAATGATCTAAGGTTTACCCGTAATATCGGTATTGCCGCTCACATTGATGCTGGTAAAACGACCACTACAGAACGCGTTCTGTATTACACAGGCGTAAACCACAAAATTGGCGAGGTACACGAAGGCGCTGCTACCATGGACTGGATGGAGCAAGAGCAAGAACGTGGTATCACCATCACTTCCGCTGCAACTAAATGTCAGTGGTCTGTTGGCGACCAAAAATACGATTTTAATATTATCGACACTCCAGGTCACGTTGACTTTACGGTGGAGGTAAACCGCTCTTTGCGCGTATTGGACGGATTGGTTTTCCTTTTCTCCTCCGTTGATGGCGTTGAACCTCAGTCTGAGACCAACTGGCGCTTGGCTGATAACTATAAAGTACCACGTATCGCATTTATTAATAAAATGGATCGCGCTGGTTCTGACTTCTTTATGTGCGTTAACGACATGAAGGCGAAATTGGGTGCTAATGCAATTCCATTGCAAGTGCCAATCGGTAACGAACATAATTTTATGGGCGTAGTTGACCTTGTTACGAACCAAGCCATCGTTTGGAACGAACACGATCAAGGCATGACCTTTAAGGAAATCGAAATTCCTGCTGATCTTGTTGAAATAGTAGCCGAATACCGCCAAAAATTGGTGGAAGAAGTGGCCGCTTATGACGACAACCTCCTCGAGAAATTCTTCGATGATCCAAATAGCATCACCGTTGATGAAATGCGTACCGCTATTCGTGCTGCTGTATGCGACATGAAAATGACGCCTGTTATGTGCGGTTCTGCCTT
>JAAFHO010000347.1 GCA_013297575.1 Chitinophagales bacterium | reverse complement strand
TACGGGTTATATTAATAGTCCTGCTAACTTCAACACTCCTTCAGCCCCAGGCAGCAATGAGCTTTTTACGGCAGGCTCTGATGATATTTTCCTCGCCAAATTCGACGGTTCAGGCAATTTTCAATGGGCAAGACGCGCAGGAGGAACAAGTAGCGATATTGCTTATGGCGTATCCGCATCTGGTAGTGCTGTTTATATTACGGGCTATTTTTCCACCACTGCAAACTTTAATACCCCTTCAGCCCCTGGGAGCAATGAGATTTCATCGACAGGTAGTTCTGATATTTTCCTCGCCAAATTTGACAATACCGGCACTTTCCAATGGGCAAGACGCGCAGGGGGATCAAGTACCGACTTTTCATACGGCGTAGCCGAAGCGGGCAACGATGTCTATATCACTGGTTATTTTCGGAATACTGCCACTTTCGGCACTTCTACTTCGATTGCAACAGCAGGCGATAATGATATTTTTCTCGCCAAGTACACCAGTACTGGCACTTTTATTTGGGCAAGGCGCGGAGGGGGAACAGCCGGCGATACTGGACTTGGCATAGCGATAACGAACACTGGTGTCTGTATCACTGGTTGGTTAAGTCCTGGTGCTGGAGGTATTTCCAATTTTAACACGCCTTCAGCCTCTGGTAGTAATGAAATTACGACAGGAGGTGCCAATATCAATATTTTAGTCGCCCAATTCGACTTTAACGGTAATTTCCAATGGGCAAGACGCGGAGGAGGATCAGGCGCCGCCGCTGGTTATGGCGTAGCGGTATCCGGTAGCGATATCTACGTTACGGGTTATTTTAGAAATGTTGCCAATTTCAACAATCCTTCTGCATTCGGCAGTAATGAAGTACAATCTGCGGGCGGCACTTTACAAGATATGTTTCTTGCCAAATACAGCGATACAGGTACTTTTCAAAAGGCCATACGCGGAGGGGGATCACAGGAAGACTATGGTTGGAGCGTAGCAGCATCGGGCAGTGATATCTATGTCGGAGGTAATTTTCGACAAACCGCCAATTTCAACAACCCTTCTGCCTCTGGGAGTAATGAATTGTCTACTATAGCCATAACAGGTGACGCCTTTGTGGCGGTATATAGCATTGCTGCACTACCGATTGAATTATTATCATTTAAAGGTCAACATACGGAGAAAGGTAACCTCCTTACCTGGGCAACCGCAAACGAAATCCAAAACAAAGGTTTTGATATAGAAACCTCAAAAGATGGTCTTCGCTTTGACAAAATCGGCTTCGTAGATGGAAATGGTACCAGCTCTCAAGTACAAAATTACCGTTTCGAGGACTCCTCTCCTTTGGAAAGTTCGGGAAAGATCGTTTATTATCGCCTTAAACAACTGGATTTTGACGGCAATTTTGACTATTCAAACATCATTTCGATTTATACAAATCGCAAGAACTTAGCACGTCTTTTTCCAAATCGAGGAAGAGGTTTTTTTACCCTTACAGGTGTAAAAAATATAGAAGACGAAACTTTTACGATCGTGAATAGTGTAGGGCAAACGTTGCCTGTTGTTATTCAGAATAATGGGCAATTTGATCTGTCTCCTTTCCCTCCGGGAATATATTACTTGCGGATATCAAGCAGCGGACAAGTGATGAAACTGATAAAAGAGTAGTTGTATGGTTGATTGTTGAATCATTATTTCTGCTCTGATACCAAAAAGAACAATTTCCCCATACCCTTGGAACAAAAGCTACACCATGAGATGAACGTTGATAGGGCTGAGGCTTGAAATATAGCCTCAGCCTACTGAAGTGGATTCTTGTACTGCTTTTACTTCTGCCCCGATTCTTACAGGTATTTTTTTCCATTGGGAATGCTACTTTACCAATAATGACCTGATACCTACATTATCTTTTTCGCAATCCATATCCCCTTGAAATAATAAATAAATAAATATGACTCGATTAATTACAATTTTAGTTTTAATTCCAACCCTGTGCTTTGGGCAATGGAACCAATTGGGCGAAGACATTGACGGGCAAGCTGCCAATGAGCAATCTGGTACCACAACAAGTATGAATGCAACTGGTACAACCGTCATCATAAGTGCACCAAGGGCAATGGATGCAGGCATTATGAAAGGCAAAGTCAGGGTGTATGAATGGGGGGGCGGCGACTGGTTTCAAAAAGGTTCGGATATTGTTGGTACAAGCCAAGGTGATATTTTTGGAGATGATGTAAGTATCAGTGCCGATGGGAATATTATTGCGGTAGGCGCTCCGGGGTTCCTGAATCCCTCCTTTCCTCCCGGATACGCAAGGGTTTATGAATGGAATGGCACATCCTGGATACAAAAAGGAGCGGATATTATTGGAGAAAGCACTGGTGATAATTGTGGCGGATCCGTTAGTTTAAGTGATGATGGGAATACGATTGCCGTTGGTGCATATACGAATAACGGCGGTGGTGCTGCTGCAGGTCATTGTAGAGTATTTGCATGGAATGGCTCCTCCTGGGTACAAAAAGGGGCGGATATTGATGGTGAAGCAGGGAATGATTTTTGCGGAAATTCAGTGAGCATTGGTGCAAGTGGCAATATTGTGGCAGTTGGAGCTGCGGGCCATGATGGCGGTGGAAATGGATTGGGTCAGATACGTGTTTTTGAGTGGAATGGTTCCAATTGGATACAAAAGGGCGCAGATGTTTTTGGTACTTCAATAGTACGCGGATATGGAAGTGAACTTTCATTATCTGATGATGGTACCACTTTTATAGGAAGTGGCTACACCTCGTCGAATGGCAGTATCGGCCATATTAAAATGCACAATTGGAACGGAACCAGTTGGGTACAAAAAGGGGCGATTTTATCAGGAGATGGTGGAAGTGATTTTTTCGGCAATGCATCAGTAGATATAAATGGAGACGGATCAATGGTTATTGCGGGGGGCTTATCAACTGGTGGTAGTGGTTATGCCAAAGTCTTTGACTTTATCGGAGGTGCATGGGTACAACAAGGCCCGAATATTCAAGGAGAAGCATCAGGAGATCAGTTTGGAAGGTCTGTAAGTATAAATAGTGACGGAAGTATTATAGCCATAGGTACGCCATTTAATGATGGCAATGGTACAAGCGCCGGTCATGTACGCGTTTTTCAAGATGCCAGTGCATTGCCAATAACGCTCGAGTATTTTGCTGGAAATTATTCCAATAATGCTACAATATTAAACTGGAAAGTTGAAAATCAAATCAACTTTTCCCATTTTGTAGTTGAAAAAAGTTTGGACGGTATCGTTTTCAACAGTCTGAAAAATATCAAATTAACTGATTCTGAATTTTACAATCATAAAGATACAGACTTAAATAAATATTCAATGCTCTATTATCGTCTTAAAATGGTTGATAACGACGGAACATTTTCATACTCTAATATCGTTTCCATTCGTACAAATGGCAAAAACGTAGTAGGTATTTCTCCAAATCCAAGCGCAGCTATTTTTACCCTTACAGGTGTAAAAGACATAGAATACGAAACTTTTACAATAATGAATAGTGTAGGGCAAACCATGCCTGTTGTTATTCAAAATAATGGGCAATTCGATCTGTCTCCTTTCCCTCCAGGAATATATTATTTGCGGATAGCAAGTAGCGGACAAGTGATGAAACTGGTAAAGGAGTAGTTGTTGGATTGATTGTTTTTTCTAACCACCTAAATAAACGGGATACATTTGCACTATGCGTCAAACATCATTTTACACTTGGCACCACTTAGCCATTCAAAGCAAATGGACACTGCTCCAAATGCTGCTCTGCTTGCTTTTCAGCCAAGCCATTTTGGCGCAAGCCCCACCTGGCTACACCTACTGCGCAGACGAAGGTCAATCCTTCACCCTGCCCGCCAAAAGCCATATTGCTTATGGTGCGGATGGCAAGTTCAAATACCTTTTTAACCAGACTGGGACAGTCACTTTCAACACCGACTTTTTTGGAAGCGACCCCATTTTTGGCGTGTACAAATCGGGCTACTACAAAATCGCTAACGGCTCTGAAACGCCTGCTGTGCTGAGTGCGGCGATACTGAAAATTAAGAAACACGTGACCGGCGCAACGCTTCTGACCGCCGCCCAACTCAACGCGGAGACCAACAAAATCCAGCAAAATATCTTTGTCATCGCCGACACCAGCACGGTTGTATTGGAGGCTTTTGATTTGGTGGATAGCTACGAAACGCTGAAAGGCCCCATTTTCCTTAACCCGTCCACGACGGGCGGGTTTCCCAATGATTTTGGCGCATTAGATGGTTTTGAACTCGTTCGGGCGGTGTTTTTGGTGCAGCAAGGCATCATGGACTACATCTACACGCCCCAGAACATCCAGAAATACAAGTCCATTTTAGTCGGACGAAAATTCAAAACGGCCAATCACTTTCCCGGCGCTTGCCCCGCGCCGATGGACCCGACCGCTGTTTTTACCGCAAAAATCAACGCGACGATGCCAAAGGAATACGGCAAACGCACCGCGTTTTCATCCACACCCGCCCGGCGGCCAACCGGCTATTACCTCGCCCCGGGCAGCCTCGGCAAGGTGAAAGTGCCAGCATCCTTGGTGAATAAAGGCTTTAAAATTTTGGTCGGGGCGCACACTTTTGATCGCACTGGAAGCGCTCCTACTCGACGTTTTTTCCGGGTGACGAATACGTTTCCCATCACGGACACACTGACCGAAATCGTCAACCCTTTTGGCGGCGGCATTTATATCATCGTGCCGTATCAAATTTATGAAGGCGTGGTGGATATTCAATTGACCAACGTGGTGCCCGCGCCGTTTTTTTCCGCCAAAATTTCGGACAAAACGACGCTCCAAAACTGGCTTGATGTGCAGCGAACTAACCCCGCGCCCTGGGCCGATTTTGAAACCGACAAATACATGATGCAGGTGCCGCGCAGTTGGATTTACAATTATGCCGATCCGGTGACGCTGATGCAGGACTGGGACGACCGGATGGATGTGGTGTCAAAACTGCTGGGCTACCCGCCCATCAACAGCAACACGATGCTGTATTTGCAGATTGACGTGGACATCATGTTCAACGGCTACGGCATCGGAAATCCGCAAATCAACAATACCTACAACCCGGCGCAGGTGGAAAATGGGAACAAAAGCCACTGGTTTTTGCGCCCTGGCGCGGGTTTTTGGGAAACGGAATTCCATGAAATGGGCCATGCTCAGTTGTTCAGCAAATTTCCCGGAGAAGAAGAAGCAGCGGTTAACCTGCTTGCGGCGGCGATTTACAACCGCTTGTATGGGATAGATATTGACCGAGCGCTCGGCGAATCATTTAACAACAATCCACAAATCACCCGCGACCAGGCGGCGATGAACTGGATGGTCACACCCAATTTTCGCGCCGGAAACCCGATGGACATTTCTAACACGACCAAAGACGAGGTGCGCTACCAACAACGCGGCTACGCCAAATACGTCGAAATGGCCGCCCTTTTTGGCTGGGAGGCACTGGACTCCTTTTTCCGGAAAGAGAATCTGGACTTTATAGCCCAAGCACCAGACGATGGGCTGTCGGAAGTGGACAGCCGAATTCTGCGGTTTTCAAAGACCACAGGCGCGGATATGCGCCCGCTCATCCATTTTTGGGGTGTGCATCCGCAGAACGCGGCAGCCCTCAAATCGCGCATCCAGGCCGAAAACCTGCCAGCCTCCAAACTGATCTGTGACCGCTTGACGCACTACAAAGCCATTCTTCCGGCCAATAATGCCCAGTTCGTAGCGCACGGCAACGCCTTTTTTGGCGGCAGCATCCCAGCGGGCGGCGACCCGGATTATGGTTCCGGTTGGTACAATATTTGGAAAACGCAGTATAACATGAGCCATGGCACGTTGGGCAAGCAAGCCATGCAGAACATCATTGACCTCTATTTTCCGGGCGGTTGCCCTGTGGCAGCCCCTGCGCCAGTCGTAAGCGTAACCAGCCAAAGCATTTGCCCCGGACAATCCGCGACCCTGACCGCTAGTGGAGCCATGTATTATCAGTGGAGCAACGGCGCGACGGGCAATACAATCACCGTCAGCCCAGACGCCACCACTACCTATACCGTTACGGGAAAAACGGCGGGCTACGCTTCGTTGCCAGTTTCAGCCATCGTGTCGGTAAATACTGTACCGACGGTTTCGGTAAACAGCGAGACCATCTGCGCCGGGCAATCCGCCACTTTGACCGCAATCGGGGCAAACGCTTACGCATGGAGCACAGGCGAAACGGGCAACAGCATCAGCGTCAGCCCAAGCGAGACCACCACATTTACCTTGACTGGAACGACAACGGGCTGTGTTTCTGATCCAGTTTCAGCTACCGTGACGTTAAATAAAGTACCGACGGTTTTGGTCAACAGCGAGACCAT
>JAAFHO010000346.1 GCA_013297575.1 Chitinophagales bacterium | reverse complement strand
CAATAATTTTATTTGAGACTTTCAAACGCATCGCTAAGGGCTTGATGGTAAATATCGGTATGGTTTTTATCGCCGATATATTTAAAATGGACTTTTACTTTGCCAGAATTCACGTTTTTCAATGCTTTATTCAGTTTTTTTGCACTCCCAACCATCACTTTCCCTTCTTTGCCTACGGCGATAAAAACAGATTTAGGTTGTTGAAAATCTTTGGGCGCGTATTGGAGCAAAGATTCATTATCCCACCACAGGCTGGGGCTTACAATGATATATTTTGAAAAAAGATCCGGTTTTTTAAAGAGTATTTCTGTCGCCAATAGCCCCCCTAACGATTGACCAATGAGCGTTTTTGAGCCGTTGGTTTTGTATTGCGATTGTATATATGGCTGTAATTCTTTTTCCAAAAATGCAATAAATTTTTCTGATCCTCCCGTTGTCGGGAAATCGAGTTTGTCTTTTTTAATAGTCGTCGGATACGTAAAGTCGCGTTTTCGATCCACGTTGGCAATGCCTACTACAATCGACTTAGGGACGACATTGATCCACGGAAAAGTATAAAATTGAACCAAACCCACCACGTGGATAAAATCTTCATTGGCTGTGCCATCGAGCAAATAAATCACAGGGTATTGCGCCGCCGAATCGGGTGAATAGCCTTCTGGTACATAAATATTGAGTACCCGTTTTTCGTTCAAGACTTTGGAGAATAGCGTGTCGATTTCGCCCAAAACGAAGGGGCGTTTGCTGGCTTGGCCCTGCAATTGTACAAACACCCCAACCAGAAAAATTAATGTAATAAGCCGTACTTGTTGCATTGTGTAAAGATTTTTATAGAGTAAAGGTGAGGAACTTATTTCGACACCATGCCTTATCAATACTTTTAAGGAATTGGATTTATCAAAAGCTGCGTTACGTTCCTCAAAAACCCTTCATCCGTTCTATAATATCCATTTCGCCATCGTGCCATATCGTATGGATACCCACGTTGGCCGCAGCCGCTATATTTACCTGCAAATCATCGATAAATACCGATTCCTCTGCCTTTATTTCGGCATCGGCCAATACATACTCATAAGCGTCGGCATTGGGTTTGCGTAAGCGGATCAGGTGCGAATAATACACCCCATCGAAATAAGTGGACTGAAATCCATCCAAATTATGCTCCCGAAGCATATAATCATCGATCCAATTGGCGTGCAGGTCGTTGATATTGCTCAGCAAAAAAACTTTGTAATTTTGCCGAAGGCGCAGCAACATATCAAAACGCTCCGTTGGCATAGTGCGGAAAATAGAGTTCCAAACCCCAATCACCTGCTCCGGCAAAAGATGCGGCGTCACCGACATACGGATGGCATCCACAAATTCTTCGGTGGAAAGTCCACCTGTTTCGTAGAGTTCAAAAATCTGATTTTTTTTCAGTTCTGCACCTGCTTTTGCGTAATCGTCACCAAAAAGTTGGCGAAAACCGTGCTCAATATTGGGCAACTCGAGATCGAGGAGCACATTGCCTAAATCGAAAATGATGTTTTTAATGTTTTGCATGTTAGGAATGAGAATTAAATAAAGGTACAGATTTGGGGAGACGATTTTGTCACTATTAAGGCATGAAGAGGGCGTTTAGTGGGGTTGGGGTAACGAAAAGAGGGGCAAAATAAGGCCGCCAAATTTGTTCCTTTATTTAACTCTCATTCCTTACATTTGCGGTCAAAAAATTCATGTCCCCAGCACCTGGCCTATACAACGAAGTCCTCAAAATCGTCTCTGCTACCGATACCCATAGCCGCGAGCAGGTATTGGCATTGGCCGGACTGATGGAGCGGTTGTTCATAGAGGCGACCAAACTGGAACAAATTGCGTTTAGCACCTTGTTCGCACGGATGTGCTATGTGGGACACCGCTACCAGTTTAACCCCGATACACTCCAGTTGGTACATACTTTCCGCCGGACGGCCACAAAGGTACGACAAGGTCGTGTAGCACGCGAAAAAGATGTGCGTTTGGGTGTAAAAGCACTTTCCGAAACGATTTTGGTGCTGTATAAAGCCGCGGTAGCCCCGGAATTACTGCCCTTTTTCCCTGCTTCCGACGAATGGACGTTCCAACCCGCCGATATTTGGGATTTTAAAGCAGTGGCCCGCGTGGTCGCACTCCGCGACGATCCCGACCAGCGGATGCTCACGGTGGTGGACGAGGACGAGCCATCGGTGGAGAAAAAAGTACGTTACGATTTGCCCGAACGGAACGAAAATTTCAAGGCGACGATCTCCTTATTGCGCAAGGTATTCCGATTTCCGATTACGCTCCACTTGTTGGAAGTCGATATTGACCGCGACGGTGTTTACCGCCCCAAAGCCTTTGTGATTGAGCCCGATTACTTGATGGATGTATCGGCCATTGCCGATTGTTTTAAGGATACTGGGCCGGAGCCGTTGAGTTATTTGGTGAAAAAGTTTTTGCCCAATGAAATGAACCCCGCCAAACATATTGGTAATGTGGCCAACTACTTTTTGGATCGGTTGCTCAATGAACCTTCGGCGCGTTTTTCGGATTTATTTAAAGAAACCTTTCGCATTTCGCCCCTCGTATATGCGCCCATGACCGATGGCGAGGTGCGCGATATTTACCAAAAAACACAAAAGCATTTTGGAACACTCCACACCATGGCCAATGGCGGTTTAGTACGGGAAGACATTGACCCCAATAATTGCTTTTTAGAGCCTTCGTTTTTTAGTTTGCAATACGGTATCCAAGGTCGCCTCGATCTTTTTTACCATACTGATGACCGCGCCGCGATAGTGGAATTGAAAAGCGGATCGGTGTATAAACCCAATAAATACGGCATTTCTCGATCGCATTTTACCCAAACGCTGCTCTACGATTTGCTGGTGCGTTCGGTGTATGGGCGGCAAATTGACCCCGCAAAATATATCCTTTACTCTGGGCAGCCCGAAAAACCGCTGTGTTTTGCGCCCACCATCGAGTCGGAACAATGGGAAGCGATTCAAGTGCGCAACCAAATGGTGGCTATTGAATGGCTGTTGGCCAGTATCCAACCGGGCGATGAAACGGTACCGCTGTTGGAGCGTTTGCGGTCGGCGGGTTTCAAAGGCAAAGGTTTTTTGGAGCGCGATATGGTCAAGTTTGAAGAAAAATACCACCAATGGACATTGACCGAAAAGAAGTATTTCCATGCTTTTACGGGTTTTATTGCACGAGAGCAATGGTTGGCCAAAGTAGGTGAACACAGCGAAGAAATAGCGGGCGGACACGCGGCACTTTGGCGCAACGATTTGCAGGAAAAACGCGAAACCTTTTCGATCCTCAGTCACCTGAAAATTGCAGAAAATTGCGCCGATAAAGCCGATCCTTATATTGTTTTTGAACGGAGTACCGAGACCGAAACTTTGGCCAATTTTAGGATCGGGGATATAGCAGTGCTGTACCCCGCCGAAAGTGAAGAGGACACTTTGCTGCACCACCAAGTGATTAAATGCACCATTACCGAACTGTCGGACAAGCGGATTCGTGTGCAACTGCGTTTTCGGCAGTTCAACCTACAGCCCTTCCAAACCGATGCGCCTTGGACGCTGGAGCCGGATATGATGGAAACCGGTTTTGCGGCCATGTACCGCAGCCTATTCGAGCATCCCAAACCGCTACCCAAAGTACCCGACGCTCCACTGGCTCAGGTGGATATTCCGCCTGTACCGGGCATGACGGATGAGCAGTATCAATTGCTGGACAAAATGGTACACGCGCCCGGGTATTTTCTACTGTGGGGGCCACCTGGCACGGGAAAAACCAGTGTAATGATCCGCGAATTTGCCCGTACTGTGCTGGAACACACGTCCGATAATGTGCTGCTACTGGCTTATACGAACCGTGCGGTGGACGAAATTTGCGAAGCATTGGATAGTATTGGCGGCGATATTCGGCAACAATACCTGCGCATTGGTTCGCAACATGCTACGGCCAGCCATTTTTCGGAACAATTGCTCACGCGCAAGATCGCACACGCGGATACGCGCGCCGAACTCATTCAAACGATTACGAAGCATCGGATTTTTGTGAGCACAGTGGCTTCGTTTTCCCAAAATGGCGATTTGCTAAAAATCAAACAATTCCAACGCTTACTGATCGACGAAGCCAGCCAAATACTGGAACCGCAATTGATTGGTTTGGTGTATAAATTTAAGCAATTTATTTTGGTGGGCGACCATCGGCAGTTACCGGCAGTGACGGCCCAACGCGCCGAATTGACGCTGGTGGAAGATCCCGAACTGAATGCTGCGGGTTTGCGCGACCTGCGGGAATCGTATTTTGAACGCTTGTACCGCCGCTGCGAAGAGGGTAATTTAACGGCGCATTTTGGCCGATTGAGCGTACAAGGCCGGATGTGCAGCGATATTATGGCATTTCCCAACGAGTGGTTTTACGGTGGTTTTTTGAATGCGATGTTTCCACAAGGCCCTGCATCTGCGGTTCGATTTATCCATGTTCCGGCCAATTACAACGGTATTGCGCACAAAAAAACGAGCCGCGCTGAGGCCGAAATAGCCGCTCAATTGATACTATCGTTTAAGCAGCAATGGTTGGAAGAAGGCAAAACCTGGCATCCGCTCAAAACTTTGGGGATTATTACGCCGTGGCGTGCCCAAATTGCTCAACTCCGCGAATGTTTGATGGAAGCGGGTATCAATCCCGATGAAATTACGATTGATACCGTGGAACGCTACCAAGGTGGCGCACGCGATATTATTATCCTTTCTTGTTGTGTAAATGCGCCGTATCAACTCAAATCGCTGGTCAATCTTTCGGGCGAGGGCGTGGACCGCAAACTGAATGTGGCACTCACGAGGGCTAGGCAGTATTTGGTGATGTTGGGCGATAGGGCGGTGCTGGGATTGGATGAGCGGTATCGGGCGTTTTTGGAGCGGTATGGGGGGACTTAGGGGGTTGCTGGGGATTTTCTAATGCAATAAATAAAGCAATGATTATCAATTAATTGCGATAAATTTAGTGGTTTGTTTAATTTTTAAATTAAATAAAATTTCTTATAAAGCACAGGCAACACGTTTGGCCGTTTCCAGATATTTTACGCAAGTACCGATAAAAATTACAATACTTCTGTTGCTCATATTTTAGTTGTTTTAAAGTCTTTAGAAAAATACAATTCAGTCCATAGTTTTTTGTCCGGATGGTACAATACTACTTTTTCCTTAGTAACATATTTCGTCCAACCCCATTTTTTAACATCTATATCAATCGAATATTTCGTTTTAGTAGCTGGATCAATATACTCACAAATTTCTCCTCTTATTTCGTCGTACCTTCTAAACACACTATAATACCGTCCTCCTTGGAGTCCTGCCCCCATATACTCGGTGGTATCTCTGTACACAAGTTCTTTTTTCTGGGCATCGTAAATCGCAAAACCGAGTGGTATGTTGGAACTGCGCCCTTCGCCATGGTCAAGTCCGGTATTGAAGCAAACAAACCGCCCATCATCAGTCACTTCTATAAGACTTCCATCAAGCGGAATATCAGGTATTTGGTGCAAAAGGTTTCCTTTTTTATCGTACACATGTATTGTACTTTCGGTCAAAAAAATCTTGTCTGGGTAGTAATTGTTTTCATAATAGGCCTGATAACTCGCCGTAAACATAACGGCTAAATAATCACGGCTATTTCTACTTATCCAATATTCAGACACCATACTCATTTCCTTGACTTCATACAAATCCAGTGGGTGCCCTTGAAGCGGAAAGAGTTTATGTTTCAGGACATAAGAAACATCCATTTTATAAATAGGAGTTTCGCAGCCAACATCCGTGGCAATTTTGGTTTCTTTTAAGTGTGCAAACGGGGATTCTTCGTACAATTTGATGGTTTTTACTACTTTGTTGGTAATAGAATCCCAAAACTGAATAATAGCATCTGTTCCATCAGCATTTCTAATATATCTAAAATACTGAAACGAAGGTGGCTCTGTTTTTTGAGCGACTAATATCTCGCCCATTAAAAACAAGAAGGCAAATAATAATAAAAGGTGTTTTTTCATAAAAGTGAAAATTGAGGTTTGTGAGTAGTGAGGTAATTATTTTTTAGTATTCAACCATAACATATAAAGTATCCAAACTCATGCAATTTGTACAAGGAATATGAGGTAAGGCATTTTGTGGGTATGTTGTGACGTACTCCAAACAAATAAAATTAATTTTATCATAGCCATTATTTCATTTTAGATACTGTAAAATCTTTTTCAAACTTCAGAGCCGTGATTTTTCCCGATTTCCCTGAATGCATGATACATCCTTCTTTGTCGGCACGTTGCATATCGCCCAAATCATAAACATCATATTCTTTATAATATTTTACCTTGTTTTCTAAGTCATAAATAC
>JAAFHO010000345.1 GCA_013297575.1 Chitinophagales bacterium | reverse complement strand
ATTTGTTAAAGTGATTTTTGATAAAAAATACGGCGAATGGCTCGGCGCGCACATGATTGGTGCTAATGTGACCGAATTGATTGCCGAAGTGGTAGTTGCCCGTAAATTAGAAACGACAGGCCACGAAATCATTAAATCCATCCATCCGCACCCAACCATGAGCGAAGCAGTGATGGAAGCAGCGGCTGCCGCTTATGGTGAAGTGATTCATTTGTAATCGTTATAGTGTATCATAGGTTTTGTTTTTTAAATAATTGAAAATCAATGGTTTGTTGAGTGTCGGCGTGACTCGAAGTCACGCCGACACTAGGCAATGCTCTAAAAATTAGTGCTTCGAACCAACTCATTATGTAGGGAGTCCAACCCCTGAAACTCAGTCTAAATACTTAATGATATTTTAAATATTCATCATCATTTTTCTAAAACAATGCACTTAATAGCCCCTTCTGTACTTGCTGCCGATTTTACCCGTCTTGCTGATGATATCGCCATGGTAAACCGCAGTGAAGCCGATTGGTTTCACTTGGATGTAATGGATGGTCGATTTGTTCCAAACATTACTTTTGGTATGTTTATCATTGAGGCAATTGCCAAAATGGCCATCAAGCCTTTGGATGTTCACCTGATGATCGTGGAGCCAGAAAAGTATGTCGAGCAATTTAAATCGGCTGGTGCCGATGTCATTACAGTGCATTATGAGGCTTGTCCGCACCTGCACCGCACGTTGCAACAGATCAAAGCAACGGGGGCAAAAGCAGGCGTGGCTCTAAATCCTCACACGCCTGTATCTGTATTGGAAGATTTGATAGAAGATATTGATTTAGTGTGTCTTATGTCGGTTAATCCGGGTTTTGGAGGCCAGCGTTTTATCTATCAAACCATCCCAAAGATCAGGAAACTCCGCGAAATGATCGTTACTGCGAATGCCAGTACATTAATAGAAATAGACGGTGGGGTAGGGCTTCAAAATGCAGAAAGTTTGCTACAAGCGGGTGCTAATGTACTTGTTGCCGGCAGCAGCGTATTCAGTGCAAAAGATCCCGAGGCAACGATTAAAGCCTTGAAAGCGTTTGAAAAGAATACATTGTAATTATTGTTGTGCATTAAAAGCAAAAAAGGTTGAAGCAGATAGATAAATTGCTCTTAAAAAGTTTTGTTGGACCATTTTTTGTGGCCTTTGGTGTAGCGCTATTTGTGCTTATCATGCAATTCTTGTGGCTGTATATTGATGAAATAGCAGGCAAAGGGGTAAGTATTTTTATCATGTTGGAATTGATTGGTTACTTGTCTATTTCCACCTTTCCAATGGCACTTCCGATTGCCGTTTTAATTTCTTCGGTGATGGTGATGGGCAATTTGGCGGAGCGGTACGAATTGTCTAGTTTCAAATCGGCGGGCGTGTCTTTGATGCGTGTAATGGTACCTTTGATTTTTACGTGTACATCTATTGCGCTATTCTCTTTTTTCTGCTCGGATTATTTAATACCAAAGGCCAATTTGCAGTTTAGGTCGCGTTTATTTGATATTCGCAAGCAAAAACCAGCACTTTCTATCGAAAAAGGCACATTTAATGAAGATTTTAGGTTGTTTATCATCCGTGTTGGCAAAAAAGAAAAAGACGGCGAAACCATTGGCGATGTCATTATTGAAGACCAAACCAATAATGGAAAAGTCAAATTCAACCAAATCTTATCCGATAGTGGCCAAATGTTCACTACTACCGATAAGCGTTTCTTTGTAATGAACCTCTTCAATGGTGCTCAATACCAAGAACCAGGGAACAATGGTATGCAACAAAAACAAAAATTCCCATTTATCCGTACCAATTTTAAATCTTGGCAAAAAGTATGGGATATGCAGGAGTTTGAAATGAATCCTACCGATCGAGATCGATTTAGTACCCAGCGTTCTATGTTGAGTATGGAGCAATTGAAACAAAGCGTAGATTCACTTGAGACGATGATGTGGAACGGCAAACAAGAAATGGCCTCTGATTTACTGCTCAACCTAAAACGACAACCGCTACTCCGACCCACCAGTCCAGTAACCCGCGATACTTCAAAAAAAGAAAAGGTGAAGGCATCCAAAAGGATCAGACCTGTACTTTCTACCCAAGCAGGAACGGCAGCCAGTGGTACCAGTGTTGTTATTCCGCCGTCTCCAGCCACACAACCCTTTCCACCGGGTATGCCTATTCAAGAATTAAGCAAAACCTTACCGGAATATCCCGATTTTTTGGCTACTTTTCCTAAAAAATACCATAAAGATTTACTCGAAGACGCTCTAAGGCAGGTAAAACTAAATATGACAACTGTGGATAATCGGAAGCAGCAAATCATCACTAGAAAATTAGAAGCAGCCAAAACGGGTTATGAACTTTATACCAAACACAGTTTCGCCTTGGTATGTATTGTTTTTTTATTTATTGGTGGGCCGATGGGGGCTATTATCCGAAAAGGCGGCTTTGGTTATCCCATTTTAGTGTCCATTATTTTCTTTGTTACTTTTGTGTTTTTAACTATTTTATGCCGGAAACTAGCCGAATCCTTTGTATTAACACCTTTTTGGGCCGCTATGATGCCTTGTGTGGTGATGATGCCAGTTGGGGCCTTTCTAACAAGTAGGGCTGTGAATGATGTCCAATTATTTAGTACAGATCGTATTGATAAACTAGTGCGTTGGATTGGGAAGAAACTGCAACGTAATGATTTGAAAACAAAGGATTAAACCCACCAATTTAGTTATTTAACAAGCATGAGCGATCAACGCAACTCAAGCATATCCCCAACAAAAGATACCAGTATTTGGGACAATAGTTGGTTTACCATTCCTTATTTACTGTTTTTAGTTGGTGGCTTAATTTATTCATTAACCCATCCATTTGGTTATGAATTAATAGATTTGAATCCTTTTCGAGCCGAACCGCTTAATACTTTTTTTATACTTGTTACGAAAGTAGGCGAGGCAAAAGTTTGGATCATATTATCCTTGATTTTAGTATTCTTTGTTCGGGAATTCACTTTGATGTTTTTAGTGGGCGGGCTATTTATGTGGCCATTTAGTTGGATATTGAAACGGACGATTGGTTTTCCTAGACCATCTCAATGGCTGGATATCAATGATTTAGACCCTTTGGTGGTTAGGATACCTGGAGTTAATCTGCTGGGTGGTTATAACTCTTTGCCATCAGGACATACGATGTTGGCCTTTATGATGTTCAGTTTAGTGACCCTTATGTTGCCCAATCGGTATAAGGTTTTTGGTTTGCTCTTTGCTTGGAGTGCTGTATTGGTAGGGATATCACGGGTTTTTTTATTACAACATTTTTTACGAGATATTTTATGGGGCTCGGTATTTGGCCTTTTGATCGGAGATTTTGTTTGGCAACTATATCGAAAAGGCATTTTTACAAAGTTATTATTTACTCGTTCTTAAACGCCTTTTGAGGAATGCTTTACCGCTAAAAACCTCAAATAATGATCGGCTAACACCAATGCGGCCATGGCCTCCACAATCGGCACAGCGCGTGGCACTACACAAGGATCGTGCCTGCCCTTACCCTTTACTTTTACGGCATTCAGCGATTGATCGAGCGAATCTTGCTCTGTAATGATCGTTGCAACGGGCTTAAACGCCACTTTACAATATATATCCATGCCATTAGAAATACCGCCTTGAATCCCTCCAGAATGATTGGTTGTGGTAACTGGTTGCCCCATTTCATTAAGTACCCACGGGTCATTGTGCTGCGAACCTGTCATTTTTACGCCTTCAAATCCAGAACCATATTCAAATCCTTTTGCAGCATTGATGCTCATCATGGCCTTTGCCAAATCGGCGTGTAAACGGTCAAAAACCGGTTCTCCTAGTCCAACTGGAACACCAGTTGCCACACAAGCCACCACACCGCCAATCGTATCGCCTGCTTTGCGTACTTTTTTAATTAAATTGATCATTTTTTCGGCCATTAAAGGATCGGGGCAGCGTAGGTCATTTTGTTCCGTTTGGGTCAAATCCAATTCGTTATAAGTGCTTTTTAAGGCAATATTTCCTACTTGGCTGACATAACCCTGTACATGAATACCCACGGTTTTTAGGAACATTTTAGCAATAGCGCCTGCCGCTACACGTGCGGCGGTTTCGCGGGCACTACTGCGTCCGCCGCCTCTGTAATCGCGGGTACCGTATTTTGTTTCCCAGGTAAAATCAGCGTGACTGGGTCGGAATGCACGGGCAATATGGTCGTAGTCTTTGCTCCGTTGATCCTCATTTGGGATAACGATAGCAATGGGCATTCCAGTAGTTTTGCCCTCAAAAATACCCGAAAGTACTTGTGGGATATCGCTTTCCTTGCGCTGTGTGACAATCGAACTTTGTCCTGGGCGGCGGCGATCCATTTCTTTTTGCAAAAAATCGGTATCAAACGCAATACCAGCAGGGCATCCATCTACGATACAACCAATAGCAGGGCCGTGCGATTCCCCAAATGTAGTCACGGTAAACAAAACTCCTATAGTATTTCCTGCCATTATTCAGTAATGATCTTTACGCTTTCTTGTTTTTTTCGACCAGCCGTGAGGTCAATTCGTTGTTCTTTTACCCCATCATTGATGATAATAGCGGCAGTATTAGGTTCTGAGCGGCCAAAATCGTCAGCATAAACCGTGAGGTAATGTTCTTTTGTGCCAGCGGGTAGTTCAAATTCAAATTCTTCGGGTTTGGTGGTAAGTTTATGGTGGTTGAGTAGCACCTTATCGCCTAAATAAATGGACACCACATCACCATCTTCGATCTGACTATCCCAAATTTTTATCTTAATCTTATTGTTTTTAATTTTAAGGGTTTCACCTACTTCTACGTCACGGCCATTTATTTTATCTGGTTTGACCGTAGTTGCAGTTGCTGTAGGTGGGGTAGGAGGAGTAATTATCGGCGGTGTAGGTGGTGTCGTTGGCGTTTTTTTGACAACAGGTGGTTTTGCTGGTTTTTTTTCTTCACAGGGCAGTTTGGCTGTACCGCTAAAACTAACCGTAAATCCGCGTGGGCCAGATACATTGCTAATCAGCAGTACGTATTTCTCCCCTTTTACCGTTTTGAGTGGTGCTAACCATGTATTATCGTTTTTATCGGAGCATCCGGCATCGGTGGAGCTGTCGGTTTCACCTGAACGCAATCCTGTGCTTCCCATACATCGACTCACATCCGCCTCTTCACCGCGTTCACCCGCTGCCATACAGCGCACCACTTCTTTGCGTGCACAATCGCCATTAGCAGGTAAACGAAAGACAACGAAATCAATATCGTCCGTCCGTTCATTTGGGGTGATGGTAAAGGCAAAAGAACCACCTTCTTTGATTTCAAATTTTATCCAAGTTGAGTTTTCTTCGGCTTGTCCAAAATTATCACCGTTCATAAAACAGTGCATAAAATCGGCTTCTTTAATATCCGAGCCTTCCCCTTTGGGCGCACGCACGCTTAAAGATTCTTTTTTGCAAATGTCTTTTGCCGTATTACAATCGGCGTTTTGGCTAAAAAATATATTTGGTGCCAGCAAGAATGGGAGGAAAAAGGTTAAAAACTTGTTCATAATAAGCAAATTGTATGATTTAATGGTATTCACGGGTGTTGAACTATTTATGTCACCGATGCTCCAATTTATTTAGGTTAAGTTGAGTACTAGCCTTGTATAACGCAGAAATTACCACTTTCATACACAAGTGGTCGAAATTTAATCAACTAACGTTCTAAATTAACAACAAACGGACTACGGATGTTGAAAAGAAAGGCGTTCGCCCATTTTAGATTCATCCATTTGTCCTTCATGCCAAGCAACATGGCCACTTACGATGGTGGTTAGGATTTTGCCTGTAAAGCGGTGGTTTTCTAGTGGCGACCACCCGCATTTGTACAAAATATTTTCTTTTTCTACGCGCCATTTTTGATTCATATCCAAAATTACCAAATCAGCCCATTGGCCTTCATCTGCAAAACCACGGTCTTTTACCTTAAATGCAATGGCGGGCGCGTGGCACATTTTCTCTACAATTCTTTCCAAAGAAATAAGGCCATCGTGGTAAAACTCCAACATCAGATTAAGTGTATGCTGGATCAAGGGCAATCCTGCGGGTGCTTGCAAATAGGGTTGTGATTTTTCTTCCCAAGTATGCGGTGCGTGATCGGTGGCCACTACATCCAGCCGATTGTCCAATAGCGCCGGCAATAACGCATTTCTGTGGTGTGCACTTTTGATTGCAGGGTTGCATTTGATTTGGTTGCCTAATTTTTTGTAGTTGCCACTGTGAAAGAATAAATGGTGTACGCAGACCTCGGAAGTGATTCTTTTCTGTTCTAAAGGGATGGTGTTATCAAACAAATCCAATTCGTCTTTAGTAGAAATATGTAG
>JAAFHO010000343.1 GCA_013297575.1 Chitinophagales bacterium | reverse complement strand
TTGGAACAATTCCTACACGCTGTATGAAGCCGATTACCCCACATCGCCCAATTGCGCAAAATTGAATTACCACCGCTCGCTGGAGATCAATAATAATGGTTTGGACAAAGAAAAAGAAACGGTGAATAACCCTGCCATGATCGAAGATGCGATAAAAGCCTACACGCGCACCATCGAATTGTATCCAGAGTACCACGATGCGTATGGTAGCCGTGGTTTGGCGTATTTCCGTCTTCAACAATACGATAAGGCGTTCAATGATTACCAAATTGCCTTGAAACATCGCCCCAACGATGCCAAAGTATTGTCCAATATGGGCTTTATTTATTTCTTGCGTGCGCAACGCCCGGGGAATCAATTGGCCACATCGGAATTGGATTCTGCGGAGAACGTATATCGCCGTTCTATTCAATACGATCCTCGTTTTGTGGATGCTCGCCGCAATTTAGGCGCGGTATTGGCCATGAAACGGAAATTTCCACCCGCCATTGAGCAATGGAAAGAAGGTCTCAAATACGAGCCCAATAACCCAACGCTCAATTTTTATATCGGCTCGGCGCATTGCGATATGGGCGATAAGGCGAGTGCACAGCCTTGGTTTGATAAGGCTCGGCAATTGGATCCTAAATTGGGGCCGCAGATTGATCAGAAAATGATGGCACCGGTGGTGCAGCAACCCGTGGTGCAACAGCCAGTGGTGCAGCAACCTCCAAAAATAGAGGATAAAGGAGGAATATTTCCGCCTAAAAAGAAATAAATCAGGGCTTTTCGTCCGTTATTTCCGCACACAAACCACAATACGAGGATACCTAGGTTTGGGCTGTAAGTACGAACAAGTCCAGCCTCCGGGCAGTTTTTGTATTTCTTGGATAAAACTTTTAGGGTATCGAGTGCTGACATACAAGGTTTTTTCGCGGTCGATCATACCATTAATGGAATCTATGGGTGCCGATTTTAGCCCTTTGAATAGGAGGTAATCTGGTAGATCATGTTCTTCTGTTGTTTCCAAAATAAGGGTTTTATTGCTCCCATATTTTTGTTTAAAAAGATCAAATTCAAGGTTGGGTTCATATACGTACTGATAATAATTATAATTCAAATCTTGATATCGCTCAAATTTGGGATTAGTCAAACTTTGCTCAATTTGCCGTGCAGCACCATACCAAGTAAATACATATGAAAACACGGCAACCAATATCCCCAAAATGGAAAACGCCAACCGTTTTTGAGTACCGCCCAATTCAAATATGGACTGCCAGCAAAGCGTTAAAAGAAGAATAAAAACAGGTAATAAAACCAAATAAGCCCGCTCCGGTGGTGTGTCTCCACGGCACATAGAAAACACAAACGGCAGTATGCATACTCCTGCCAAAAACAAGAATACACGATGATGTTCTGGCACTTTGCGCAATAGCGACCACCCCCATAACAGCAAGGGCAACAATAATAAACGCCATCCCCAAAATTGAAGAAAAACCGTTCTAATATTTTGAAAATGAACGTGTTGAAATGGTTTTCCTGCCTCCACATACTCATTGTTCAGGGCTTGGTGCAAGACAGGAAAATAAAGCGCAAAAGTCAAAATAAAACCCGCCAAAAAAGCCGTACCCAAAGACAAATATGCTAACCTCCGCTGCCAACCCAAAGTAAGAGGAAGCAGGAGCATCACCGACAATACCATGTACAAATTGGAAGGAATGGTGTAAAGCAAACCTGCGCTCGCACCTGCAAGCGTCCACCACGCGTAACGATCCACCTGCCCCGCACGAAGCACCCTGAGCGCACCCGACATTAACACTACCGACAGCAGCATCGTAAGTGCATAACCCCGAATCTGGAAAGCAAAATGACCAAAACACAGCGTAGTGAGTAAACCGATAACGGCAGTCCAACCCGCATATGTCCCCCATTGTTTTTGACAAACCCGAAACAATAGATAAACCGTTCCAATGGATAATAAGATGGGCAGTAGTCGTATTTTCCAAGCATCGGTGAGGAGTACGCCAAGGTCTTTGGGATGGAAGATAAATAACCAAATGGCGTGTAAAATATTGGAAAAAATATGATTATTGGGTACGTGGTAATCCGTTACAATGCTTGGCAAGCCTTTAAAAACAAAAAAACGGAGCGTATATATTTCATCATTCCACAAATCTTCATTTCCGTGCGCATAGACCATATTGGCAAATAAAGCAATAGTGAGTGCGATTGGTGCATAAAACGATAGAAAATGAGGCGATTGTTGGATATTGTTTTTATTTTTCATGGGTAAAGGTACGACAATAAACCAAACTAATTTTAATGAAGTACTTATCCAAAATAGTGCAATCATTTCCTTGTTGTTAAGTATGTTTTATTTGTACTTTTGCAATAAACTTACTTATATCACTTATATGCAAAACGCACTTTCCGCACGCCCGATACAGCACAATGATATTCCCTCAATTATTGAATATTGGTGTGTTGCCGATCCCGATTTTTTGCGCGGTATGGGCGTAGACGCACGGCCGTGCGTCTAACAACGGGAAACAACGCATGGAAAAAAACGCACGGGAAAAAAACGCATGGCTTTAAAAAAACGCATGGCTTTAAAAAAACGCACGGCTGAAAAAAAAGACGCACGGCGGTGCGTCTCTACGCCAAACCCACCAAATCCGGATACAACAACGCCACTTTTAACAACGCCATTACCGACATTGAATCCGTAATCGTACCATCCATTACCATCCCAACGGCCTCCTTGAGTGGCACTCGACGCAGTTCCAATTGCTCCGTTTCTTCTGGTGCTGCCGTACCAAATTCTAAGCCTCGGGCAACGTAACACACACAATATTCATCAGTAACAGAATTGGAGAGGTGCGATTCGAGGAGCAAATCCCATTGGCGGGCCGTCATGCCAGTTTCTTCCAGCAGTTCGCGTTTGCCTGCGTCCAATGGAGATTCGTTTTTAGGACAGCCACCTTCTGGAATTTCCCAATGGTATTGCTCCAAAGTATAGCGGTATTGTCCCACGAGCCAGGTAAAACCTTCCTCGTCGATAGGCACTACGCCTACTGCAATATTTTTAAAATGCACCACCCCATAAATACCCGCTCCGCCATTGGGATTGGTCACTTCGCGGTGGGTAATGGAGATCCAAGGGTTATCGTAACGCTCTTCGATGGAATGGGTTTTCCAAGGATTAATGGAGTAGTCGGTGGGTTTAGAATGGTCTAACATACGTTGAGGAGCAGTGAAACAGGCGAGATAATCTCGTAAAATAATAAAAAATGATGTATAAATTACACCAAATAACATACAACCAATGGCACACACCGTCACGATGGCACGGCTTTAGTTGGCAGCGAGCGGTCATTGTGGCGATGTGTGCCATTGGGCTATTGGGTAGCGGCGTAACTACGATTATGGGGCAAACACCCACCGATAGCGTAGTCCTTTCCTTGCAATTGACGGTAAAGGTACCAAATCTTTTGGACTTTTCGTTGGACGCAGTGGGCAATTTGTATGTTTTAACCGAAAAAAACACGATTGAGAAATATGATGCAACAGGCAGAAAACGCTCGCAATTCAGTCAAAACCAACTCGGTGCGGCCAGTTCTATTAATGCTGCCAATGCCCTCAAAATATTGGTATGGTACGCAGATTTTCGAACGGTGGTGTTTTTGGATCGGAGTTTGACCCAATTGGGTGGCGAACTCAACCTGATTCAATGGGGCTTCCCAGAGGTACGCACCGTAGCACCTGCTTCGGATGGCAACCTGTGGATCTACGACGAAGTGGCTTTTAAATTGCGTAAAATAAACCCACAAGGAGAGCAATTGGTGGAGAGCCAAAACCTGAGCCTTTTGATGGATAATCGGCTGAGTATCCATCATATTGTGGATGATGGAAGCAGGATAATTGCTACCGATACCACAAAAGGCTGTATGGTATTTGATGTTTTTGGGCAGTTCCAAAAACAAATTACTTCCTCCGATTTGGCCGTTCCTGTGCAATTAGAAGGTAATAATTTGCGGTGGATTGGTAAAAGTGGGCTTTTGCACCAAGTTAACCTTGATTTTATAGCCACGGAAAAAACTTGGATTTTGCCCTCAATATTTAACAATTCCGCTATTAAACGGCTTTTTATGGGCGGAATTGCTATAAATACGGCTGATGGTATTGCGTTATGGCGTTGATCCCTCTTCCCCGAATTTCATTCGGGGCTATTCACGTTGAACCACTTCGTGGTTGTTTTTAAAACTGTACTGAATTATATACTATGCTTGCAACTACACTGGCACTTTCGGTGCGCAACCGAGGGAACACCATTTTATACCTGCGCTAAATTAAACACAGCACTGGCAAAAACGCCGGCAGTTTCGGTGCGCAACCGCGATGTACCCAAGGAAATGGGCAAACATTGGTGCTGTTGAGCCAAGGCAATTTCCTCGGGGGAAAAATCACCTTCCGGACCAATAAAAATAATCGTATCTTGTCCCGGATTTAAGAGGTTTTTCAAATGTGGTATTTCCATATTACTCGGACACCAACCGATAAATCGTTGCGCTTCGTTCATGTTTTCTACCACTTTTTTAAAAGGTGTTAAAGGCTGTACAGTAGGCAAATAAGCACTTAAGCATTGTTTCATGGCCGATACGACCACTTTTTCCAGCCGGTCTTGTCGGACAACTGTGCGTTCGCTATGCCTGCACAAGAGCGGCGTTAAGGTATCTACCCCGATTTCTACGGCTTTTTCCAAAAACCATTCAAATCGGTCGATGTTTTTAGTAGGTGCAACGGCAAGGTGTAAGCGAGCGGAAGCAGGTGGCATCCGTTGTTCGGAGATCACCCGCGCCACCATAAACCGTTTGGCAATTTCTGCTATTTCGGTTTGAAGAATTAAGCCCTTGCCATTGGTCAAAACCAATGTATCACCTGTTTTTCGCCTTAAAACGGTGGTAATATGTCGGCTTTCCTCTTCGTCCAAATAAGCAAAGCCGTTCTCTATTTTAGTGGTGTAGTGCAATGAGAAATATTAAAAAAGTAGTGATTTGGGCAAAAGTACAGCGAATATAAATTAACCTAACATTAAAATAGCATAGACTTCAAAAAAACCAAAACTCTATTATGCTCGTATATGTTGTTTTGAGATCGATTCAAAGATATGTCTGAAGAAACAATTACACAATTATTACACAATCGGCAGCAGGAAGTGGTATCTTACCTGTACGACAATTATGGTGCATCGCTCTTTGGCGTAGCCTTACGAATTGTCCGTTCCCGAGAACTCGCTGAACAGGTTTTACAAGATACTTTTGTAAAAATCTGGAAAAATAGTGCTAATTACGACCAAACTAAAGGCCGCCTTTTTACTTGGATGCTGAATATTACGCGTAATACCGCTATTGATGCCACACGCACTAATTATTATCAGTTCTATACCCGGACTGATGATGTGACGGCACTGTATGCCTCCGAAAGCGCCGATCAAATCCACCCGGATCATATCGGGGTGAGGCAGATGGTGGACAAAATGGAGGAAAAATATCGGGTTTTAATCGAAAAAATTTACTTTGAGGGTTATACCCAACAAGAAATTAGTGACGAACTCGATATACCGATCGGAACGGTCAAAACGCGCTTACGGGCTGCTATTGACCAATTAAGAACAACGTTTACCGCTGGCGAAGTCGCTATGTTGGTTTTCATTTTAGAAAAATATTTAGAGCAATGAACCTTCAAACGTTCTTAACATCGGGGCTACTTGAATCGTATGCCCTTGGTTCGTGTACCCCAGAGGAGGAGCAATTGGTCGCCAAAATGCTTCAACAACACGAGGCTGCACGTACCGAATTGTCGCAGATAGAAACGACCATGGAGCGTTTCGCTTCGAGCCGTGCCATAACACCCCCCGCTTGGATGAAGGGTAAAATCCTAGAAAATATTGCGAAAGAGTCTGGTGGCGGTCGTTCTCTTCATTTTTTTAACCATCCTGTTTTCTGGGCATTATCGGCTGGGTTGCTTTTGTTGGGCAGTTTTGCGTTGTACCAATTTCAGCAAAACAATGGTTTGAATCGGCAAGTGACGCAGTTGGAGCAACAGGTGAAAGATTGCGCCGAAAGGGCTATTCAGCAGCAACAAACCGGTCCGATCATGGCATTTTTGACCAATCCGGCCACTCAACCAATTAAAATCAACTGGTTAGCACCAGAAGATGCACAAAAATACCAGCCAGCATTGGCTTATTATAATACGACAACCAGTCAGGTATATCTCAACAGCAGTATGCTACCCGCTCCTGACGGACAAAAGGATTATCAGTTTTGGGTAGTGGTAAAAGACAATCCGAATCCAATTCCATTGTCTGTGTTTGCGCCGTCAGATATTCCAACCGTTATGACGTACTACCCAGATGCTGTTGCATTTGCGGTGTCATTGGAGCCAAAAGGTGGTAGCCCAAAT
>JAAFHO010000344.1 GCA_013297575.1 Chitinophagales bacterium | reverse complement strand
ACACGGGATACCCAATGGAATTATCACCGAAACTGCCTTGGGTTTGGCCAAAAAGTATATCCCAGATCCCAGCCCCGATGCTTATCGTGAAATGGTACTCGCCGCTCAAGATGCATTATTGGAAAAAGGCATCACTTCGGCCACTGATCCCGCTGTTATGCCCGATCTGATGGCGGTCTATCATGCCATGAACAAAGCAGGCGAACTCAAAATACGCATCAATGCAGTGCCTATTCGTGTGCCAGATGGTGCCATTGAAGCCTTGCCACTGCCCGAACTGTTCCAAAGCGATTACTTGACAGTCAATACGGTCAAGTTTTTTTCCGATGGCGGTATTTCTGGGAAAACAGCTGCTGTTAAAACTGCGTATAAAAACACCAATGAACACGGTATTTTGCGGTTAAATCCTGCATTTTTTGAACAATTAGCCTTGGAATCGCAGTCGGCGGGTTTCAAAATAGCTACCCACGCCATTGGGGATGCGGCGATTGAAATGGTCGTAGGCGTGTATGAAAAAATCCAGAAAAGTAATACCAAAAGGCTGCGCCACCGGATTGAACACCTTGGATTGCCGGAGGCGGAGCATCTGGCTAAAATGCGCGATATGGGTACTTTTTGCGTGTCACAACCCATTTTTTTGTATGAATTGGGTGTGAATTTTAGGCAATATTTACCCGATGAATATTTACAGCGCATTTATCCGTATCGAACGATATTGGAGGCGGGTATTTCGTTGGCTTTTTCGTCGGATGCGCCGGTGGTGAAGGATTTTGACCCTTGCACTGGGATAAGAAATGCCGTGGAGCGCAAAGACCATAGTGGGGTAACCGTTGCATTGGACGAGCAAATTACCCCAGCAGAAGCCTTGCGTGCCTATACGCGTACCGCAGCGGAAGCCAATGGTGATACGTTAACAGGCATATTGGAAGTAGGACGATGGGCTGATATGGTTTTTGATTATAAAACCGTACATTTGCTGTGATAAAAGGTTTTCTATTTCCTAAACAACACACACTATGCGTATTTTTCTTTTTACCTTGCTACTTTATGCCTGTAATACAGGCCAGCAGCAAGCCAAAGTTAGCACTACCACAACGCCAGATGCGGCTATTTCCACCACGGATTCAATAATACCAGCGGTGTATGATACCGATGGCAAATTGATAAAGGTCACCAAGTCCGATGAAGAGTGGGCGCGTATTTTACCTGCTAAATCGTACAATGTTTTAAGAAAAGAAGGCACTGAATATGCTTTTTCTGGCGATTATTGGAAAAATCACGAAAAAGGTACTTATGTTTGCCGCGGCTGCCGTTTGCCGTTGTTTGCTTCGAGTACTAAATTTGAATCAGGCACTGGCTGGCCATCCTTTTATGAACCTATCGACAAGCGATATGTGACCGAAAATAGGGACGAAAGCCTCGGAATGACCCGTGTAGAAGTAGAATGTGCACGTTGTGGCGGTCACCAAGGACATGTTTTTGACGACGGCCCACGCCCAACTGGTCTTCGGTACTGTATCAATTCGGTCTCTTTGGATTTTGTAAAAGAGTAAGCATATTAAAAAGCATAAAAATTATTACAATGCCCGTATCTTATATTATCCTTGGATTTACCGTGCTCATTTCGATGTGGGCCTTGAGCGATCATCATATTTTTGAAAAATTAAAACACTGGCCTTACGCGGAGTCGCGCAGGGGGGAACAATACCGTTGGTTGACGGGCGGTTTATTGCACGGTGATTTTACGCACCTGCTGTTTAATATGATGACACTGTTCTTTTTTGGGCCATTGCTCGAGCAGTGTTTCAAGCAGGTTTTCCCGGAAGCACCGATGTTTATGTTCCTTTTATTTTACGTGTTATCCATCATAGCAGCATCCTCTGCTACTTATATAAAGCATAAAGACAATCCCCATTTTTCGAGTATTGGGTCATCCGGTGCTACTGCAGCAGTACTTTTTGCTTGCATTTTGTTTATTCCAACAATTGGTATTGGGATGTTTTTTATTCCATTGCCAATTCCGGGTTTTATTTTTGGTATTCTATATTTATGGTATAGTTCTTATGCTGCTAATAGGGGTGGTGATAATATTGACCATACAGCCCACTTTTATGGTGCGCTATTTGGTTTTCTTTTCCCATTTGTATTTAAGCCTACTTTATTACTTTCCTTTTTTAGCCAAATTATGGACTGGTTTGGCAGTTTTTAACCAGTGTTTTTCAAAATCAATCAACGATTCATCTATATTTTATGCAACAACCCAATCTTCAGGAGCGACTTTTAGACAATATTGTGGCGCGTTACGAGCGCCGTTCGGATGCAGTGGAGGATCTTTGCCGTATCCTTAATTCTACCAAAGATCCGGTTTATCGCCGTTTGCGGGGTGATACTTTGCTCACGCCGCAGGAAATGCAGTTATTGGCCATTCATTTCAATATCTCATTGGATCGGTTGGTGTTCTCGGATAGTACAAAACTGGTGTGCTCTTTTAAGCCCATCACGCAGAAAGTCCACAATTTCGAGGAATATATGACCTATTTTAATCGAGATTTTGAACTGGTTCGCCGTATGCCCAATTTACGGATGTACAGTGCTTCTACCGAAATACCGATTATGGCCTGTACGTATTTTCCCGAATTATTGGGTTTTAAACTGTATATTTGGGGACGTACTTCTTGGAATTTTGAATATCTGCGCGATCGCCCATTTAGTTTTAGCCTCATAACAGAACCTGTACGGCGTACCATTAAGGAATCGCAAAGCCATTATAACCACGTAGAAACGGTAGAACTGCTCAATGTGGGTTCTATTGATATGACGTTGGCACAAATTGAATATTTACTGTATTCCGAAAGTTTTGCAGACCCAAATGAAGCCTTGGCACTTTGTGATATTTTGGGAAAATGGGTCAATCATGTGAAAGAAATGGTCATTGCTGGCCGTAAATTTGAGGTGGGCAGTTCCGCTTCCGAGTTTGCTGCTAAGTTCCATTTGTATCATAATGAAATTTTCTTTACCACCAATATCACTTCTATGCAGTCGGATTTAGGGCCTGTGGTGTATTTTACCTACAATGGGCCTAATTTTATGCGCACAACCGACGAGCGTTTTTGTAAATTTACGAATGATTGGTTTGAAGAAGTGATGAGCAAATCGAACCACATGACACAGGTTTCGGAACGGATAAGAGATTGGTTTTTTCGCGAAATGATCAAAAAAATTGACCGTGTTAAACAACGGTTAGTCGTTTATATAGATGATCATTGATTCGGCTGTTTAGTTACCCTAATATTGTAAAAAAAGGGCTGAATTGGAATAGTCTCTTATAAATATTAAGTTACTTATTCCTATTCAACCCTTGTAGTTTATTTGAAGGATGGTATCGCCTTATTACTGTATTTTGATATTCAAATCCCTCGTTAAAGGAGAATTAAGGAGCGCTGTGATGGTTTGGTCTCCAAGTCGGAAATCACCCTCCAAGGCTACGTTTTTAGCGGTAAATATGCCAATGCCCTCTGATAAATTGGTATAAGTTTGCACAATTTCTGCACCAGTCAAACCAGAATTGGCTTCTTCCGTGAGTACAAAATCGCGAATTTCCTTACCACCACCTTCTACTTTTATACTGATAGTAGTGCCAAAAACACGGACACGACCGTCGTTGGGCGTTTTAATATTATCGACCAGAACTTGGAAAAAAGCGGCACCATTAATCAGCAATTGTGTGCTTCCGGTACCTCCTGGGGTAGCCAGCTCATTAAAAGCCGCGCGCCAAACGATGGTATCACGGCGGAGTATAGTACCATTGGCATCGCGCTCGCGGTACGGGAGGGTCAATGTTAGATTGAAATAAACGGCATTAACATCATGCGTCCAACGGAATGATGTTGGGGTATCACCGGTAAATTGGATGACTCGCGGCGTATTACTCAAGTTAGGTGCTACGATTTGAAACGATTTTGGGATAGTCGTTTCTGCGGTAATATCGGGGCGGCCATCTTTGCGTTTAATGACCATCTGATAGGTGGATTGTTCTTTTAA
Source organism: Chitinophagales bacterium (assembly GCA_013297575.1). GTDB lineage: Bacteria > Bacteroidota > Bacteroidia > Chitinophagales > Saprospiraceae > M3007. Next base: position 2,385 of record JAAFHO010000344.1, on the reverse strand, counting down.
TCCGCCTGGTAAATTGGAATTTTTGATCCGATACAACCAATTAGGTGTATTTGCAAAAATACCCGTATCGCGTACATGGCCGTACAAATTTCCGTCCACGCGCTCCAATGGATATAAAGCGGTTTCCCCTTTTCTTTGCAAGAAAACGCTAATTTCTTCTTCGCGGTAATAGAGCGAATCTGCAATTTGCGCCACCACGAGCGCACTTTTATCAGGATCCAAAAACGCCTTTTCTACCCTTATATAATGGTATTCATCCTTAGGGGAAAGGATAGCATATACTACGGGAATCTCTTTCCAGGGGGATGTGAGGTCAAAATCGTTAGAACAACTGCTAACAAGTGTACCAAAAGCAACGAGTGCGAATAAATATTGATATAGTTTCTTCATGTTATTTGTTTGCGAAGGAGGAATCGTGTATCACCAAAAAATGTCTGCAAAGGTAGATAGATTTTTGTTATCAAGCCCAGCCTCTGTTTTATTTTTAGTCGAAAGTGCCTAATTTGGCATAATTCATAGATGGTCAAGCAGCATTTATTTTCTTCACATTGAAAAAAAGGAAAAAAATACATCAATCCAAAAAAACAATCTACCTTCGCGTTCCCTTTTTTTTATGATACAAACAGACAATAGTACAGTAAAACAGCAAATTAAGCACATTGCAATTGCTGGAAATATCGGAGCCGGTAAAACGACTTTGAGTGAACTACTCGCCCGCCGTTTTGGCTGGGACGTACACTACGAAAATACAGAGAACAACCCTTATCTCTCTGATTTTTATATGGAAATGAAGCGTTGGTCGTTTAATCTCCAAGTGTTTTTCCTCTCCAGCAGGTACCAACAGGTCGTCAATATCCAAGCGGGTAACCGCACTGTAATTCAAGACCGTACTATTTTTGAAGATGCACATATTTTTGCGCCTAATTTGGCCGATATGGGGCTGATGGAACGTCGCGACTTTGATAATTATATGACATTGTTCGATTGTATGGTGTCACAAATAAAACCACCAGACTTATTGATTTACCTCAAAGCGAGTATCCCAACGTTGGTGGAACACATTCAATCGCGCGGGAGGGACTACGAGGGTAGTATTAGTCTTGATTATCTAAAACGGCTCAATGAACGCTATGACGAATGGATTTCCGGTTATAAACACGGAAGGCTATTGGTCATTAACGTCGATCACCTTGATTTCCAAAATAGTCCCGAAGATCTATCCAAAGTACTTGAAATGGTGCAAGGCGAATTGCACGGCTTGTTTTAGTTTTTATTGCGTTTAGTAAGCATTCGTCTCCTGAAATTTGGTAATCCAATTTTCAATAGCTTCATTATGTTGCCAATTGTTTGCAGCATATAAATCGCTGATTTCCTTTGTTTTAGCAGCCAATTTAGTACCGGGGTATTTTTGCTGCACCATGAGCCAAACCTGCTTGAACTCTTCCGATACTTTTCCCGTTTCGTAGTCGCGTGAGGGCGTATTATCTAAGCCACAAATCACGGTAGCACGCATCCACTCTTCCGTAATTCGGGCACTTTCGGACATAGGAAAATACGGGTTTTCCTTGTTGAATTTTTCCCAGAATGCGGCCCGATCTGCGAGTTGAGCAACGGGTACCATCAAGCCTCCATCGCTACTCAATACATCTTTTTGTTCTTGTAAATTTTGGTCCAAATACGATTTCATCACTTTGCTTACCCTTGCACCAAAAAAATCGTATAGTTTTTGCCAGTCGGCAATGGGGAACACCATACCCTCGCCAGTTTCCAGCCTAAAACCATTTTCCATCAAAGTTTTGGTGAGCGGGTAAGTATTCATCTCAAATTTGTCCTTATAAATGGCCTCAAAATCGGCTTGTTTCCATTGGATATTTTTTTCAGTAAGGGTATAAAACTCACCATCTACTTCCATTTTAGTCAGAAAATTGGACAACAAGATATAAGATGCATCTGCAAGCGCGCCTTTGGTGTCGGCAAAATTGGTGGTCACAAAATCCCATGCTTTTTTACCGCTTTTTAGGTCTTTTGCATTCAAAGACACCAAAAAGTTATTCAATTGGGTCAATTTTCCTAAATCAGGGCTTTCTTGTTTGCTACCCGCATACACCGTAGTAAGTGCAGCACCGAACAACCAACCAGTATGCTGCTCAGGTGAGGTAGAAGTTACCTTATAAAAGTAATCTTTGTAAGGAATACCACGTAGTTCTATCTCCTCTTGCTGTGCCGATTTTTCCCCTATTCCAGTCACAAAACTGCCTGCTGCAAATTTTGTAATTACCTTCGAACCAGTACTTGTAGGCTGGTCGCGCAACTGAAGGTTATTTACATTTACTGCATACAGCAGCACCTCTGGTCGATTGGCAGCCGTGGTAGCAGATGCTGGCG
>JAAFHO010000342.1 GCA_013297575.1 Chitinophagales bacterium | reverse complement strand
TGGAAGAAGCGGTACTGGGGGCTTTAATGCTGGATCGGGAAGCATTGCCTGTAGTCATGGATATTTTGCGTTCGGATAGTTTTTATCTCGAAGCACACCAGCATATTTATAAGGCAGTGATCAAATTATTTGAGCGTTCCAATCCTGTCGATTTATTGACCGTAACAGAGGAGTTGCGCAAAAGTGGCGATTTAGAAAAAGTAGGTGGCCCGTATTATTTGGTAGAGCTTACCAATCGTGTCGCCTCGGCGGCTAATATTGAATTCCATGCTCGTATTATTGCACAAAAACATATCCAACGCGAATTGATCCGCGTCAGCACGGGTATTATCAAGGACGCATACGAGGATACTACCGATGTTTTTGACCTACTCGATGATGCCGAAAAAGGATTATTTGGTATTACCCAAAACAACCTGAGCAGGAGTTACGAATCGATGGACACGTTGGCGAGCAAGGTACTCAAACAGATTGAGGAAATGTCGCAAAAAGCCGATGGCCTCACTGGGGTTCCCACCGGTTTTACTGATCTGGATCGCCTCACTTCGGGGTGGCAACCCTCCGATTTAATCATCCTTGCGGCACGCCCCGGTATGGGTAAAACGAGTATGGTATTGGCCATGACCCTCAATGCCGCTAAGGATTTTGGGAAACCAGTTGCGCTGTTTTCGCTGGAAATGGGTAGTACACAATTGGTGTCGCGTTTGATCTCCATGGAAGCCGAAATTCAAGGCTCCAAAATGCGGAATGGCAAACTGGAAGATTGGGAATGGCAACAACTCCAAAAAACAGTAGATACACTATCGAAAGTACCAATTTTTATCGATGATACGCCGGGTATCAATATCTTTGAGTTGCGCGCCAAATGCCGTCGCCTCAAAATGCAGCACAATATCCAAATGGTGATTATTGACTACCTTCAATTGATGACGGGTTCTTCCGAAGGTAAAAACACCAACCGCGAACAAGAAATTTCGGGTATTTCACGTGCGTTGAAAAACATGGCTAAGGAATTGAGCGTGCCAGTAATTGCACTCTCGCAATTGAGCCGTGCTGTGGAAACCCGCGGCGGCAACAAACGCCCACAATTGAGTGACTTACGTGAATCTGGTGCCATCGAGCAAGATGCTGATATTGTTTCCTTTATTTATCGCCCAGAGTACTACGGTATTTTGGAAGACGAAGAAGGCCAAAGTTTGAAAAGTGTAGCTGAATTTATAGTGGCAAAACACAGGAATGGTGCATTGGATACTGTAAAAATTAAGTTTACGGACACTTTTGCCAAATTTTCTAACCTCGACGATCCTTCCTTCTCCGGCAGTATGGAAAGTTCTTTGTCGGGGCCATTTACGCCATCCACTTCTATACCTTCCCGTATGAACGATGAAGATATTCCATTTTGATGTCAAAATTATAACCTGTTAAAAGAAGAAACAATTGTTCTCCAAAGCATGCTATCATGTACGAACCATCAACCAATCTCGTGCCAGCATGACAAGCGCCATCCCGATTGCTCTGGATGGCGCTTGTTGTAATGTTCAATCAATTAGAAGATCAACGATTGACCACCAATTTTCGAGTACCCGATTCGGCTGCTGTGCGGAAGCGGACTAGATAAATACATGATGGTAAATCAGAAGCGTCAAAAGTGATAACAGGTTGATTTTCGGTTAAAACAGTAATTGCAGTTGAAAATTTCATCATATTTGTAATGTATGGTTGTACAGATATTGAAAAGCGTACTATTGTTTTACAATTCTAACGATTTTATCATTCGTTTTTACAACATAAATTCCGCTCGGCAAATGGCTAATGTCATTTTGACCATTCAAAACCTGTTGAATATATTGCCCGTTAATATTATAAAGTCTTACTTCTTGATCTTCTTCAGCACTGTAAATATTCAAGTTAGCACTAGTTGTGGTAGGATAGACCTTGATGTCTGTAAGCGCATTTAACCTAATGGCGATAATATTGCTATAGGTAAATTGCCCATCTTTATCCACCATTTTCAACCTAAAATAATTTATTCCCTTGACCGAAGATGCTACTTGATGCTGGTAATTATGAATTGCGGATGGATTATTCATCGATCTTACTGTTCCATCGATTGAAAATGAAACGCCATTATTACTGCTTTCAACGATAAAGTAATCTGTATTCACCTCGTCTCTTGTTGACCAGTTTAACACGATATTTTCATCATTTACCTTTCCTGTAAAACTTAATAATTCTAATGGCAAAGCGGTGCTTGAAGTATTCCAATAGACAGTGGTTTTGGTCTCAAATTCTTGAATAATAATATCTTTTAAATTATCACCATTGAAATTATCTATTACACAACCGGATAAAAATGACATGCCAAATGTATCTGCTGGAACAAATACATTGTTACCGGTATTTTTATATACAAAATTATAAATATTAGGCGGTACATTAGAGAAACCTACAATTAGTATATCCTGATCCCCATCATTATCTAAATCGGCAATAGCATTTGCGCCGTCACTAGTTGGTTGAAAAGTAGTGGTCACTTGTGTAAAAACCCCCGAACCATTGTTGAGATATAATAAATTTTGATAATTACCATTTACAAGAAAGTCTAAATCACCATCATTGTCTGTATCCGCAACATCAATATCTTGACCACTAATAGCAGCAAATGATGAATTATTATTCAGTGTAAAAATCCCCGATCCATTGTTTTGATACAGCTTAATGGATGAACCACCCGAAATAACAACATCTTGATCACCATCATTCTCCATATCAATAAATGCTACTGGTCCGCTAACGGCAGCAAAGGGCGAATTAGCTTGAAGTGTAAAAACGGCACTGCCATTATTGAGATACACACCAGAAACACCCGAACCTGTTCCTGTCATGACAATATCCTGATCTCCATCATTATCTACATCTGCAATAGCAGCTCCCCTCCATCTAATATTGGGTAACCCAGCATTGGTAACTTGTGTAAAAACACCAGAACCATTATTTGTATAAATACGTGTAAAAATTGATGATGAATTAGAGTTAGGTTGTCCGGAGAAATACAAATCTAAATCACCATCGTTATCTAAATCCTTGAAAATGGCTTGACCATCTCCTACATTAGTAAAAGTGCTAGTAGTTATTTCTGTAAAATTTCCAGTACCATCATTTGTATAAAGCTTTGTCTGGTTTTGAGGAGTTTTACCCGTCATAAACAAATCTATGTCGCCGTCGCCATCTATGTCACCACTTGCAAATGTACCCAGGTAAACTTCCACTAAGCCGGGTTGCGGATTAGCTGTAGTGAAGTTTATGGTTTGCGAATAACTGTTGGTGACAAACAAAATACTTAGTAGTAACAGCAACACTTTTTTTGAACGTAGTAAGGAACGTAGTACATTTACGTCTGCCTGCTCTTGCTTACTTTTTTTGAGAAAGGTGGGTGTACTATTTTTTACTTCCTCCCTGAACATAAGTGAAAAATTCTTCATGATTTAAAAATTAGTCGAGTGAATAATGTGCTACAAATTTATTCCGTTTAGTTCGTTACAGGGTTACTCGCAAAAGTGAAATTAGTATTTTCACGCGCGGCCGTGAAGTACTGAAAAGCATAAGTCTTTGAATATCAGCATTTAATTGTCTAAGTACGCGCAGGTGTTATTTTTCCTTCCCACTGCTCAAATGGGATAGTTCGATGGGCTTTTGAGTCCATGCCGCTTGGTAAACTTGTCTGCCTTGAAGGTCGAAAATAGCAATATCAGCCTGAGCAACATTCATGGATAGTTGGAGTTGGTCATACACAGGATTAGAATAAACCAATATGTTTGTATCCGCAAATGGATCATTTACATTAGAGATCGTGGTGTTGAGAAAAGGATGAACAACCATACCATCAAACTCATCACCCGAAAAAAGCACATTCCCCAAGTGATCGGTCACTTTGTAGCCTCCTAAATCACTCCGAATACCCAAGCCATACCAATGTGATGACAAAATTATAACAAGTGACATCCACCAAACGGTCAACCTCAGTATAAGTTTGATTGTCTGCAACCCTTATAAATTACCATGATTTGATATCTTAATTGCCTTCAATAGCAGTGCGGTTTTCATATACCGCGAGTTCGGAATATCAAAATATTCGTACATTCTTCTGAGTGAAGACCCAATACCATCTACACTCATATATGCTCTATCGGCCAGATCCTTATTTGATATAGCTGGGTCTTCGAGCAATATGTTTAAGACAATCCAGTCCGTTTCATTTATTTTTTTATCAATTGCCTTTTCTAATTTTTCTTTGTTCAAGTCATCATTCTTATCCATTCCCACTACTTTGCCTGCTTGTTTCTTTAGAATATTTAACTCATTGAGTAATTCTTCCCCTTTTTGCTTTTCCTGGGCAATTTTAGTTCTACTATAATATAATAAAGCACCGATTAAAATAAAACTCAAGATAAATACCCCAATCAATTTATTTCTATTGTTAGCCTTTAATTCCAATTGGACTTCTTTACTTTCGACATCTTTTTCAAGCAATTTATCGTCATACCCTTTCTGTATAACTTGGCGCATGATATCAAGTTTAAGTTTTTGGGTTGCAGCACTATCTGAATACATTTTGTGCTTTTCATACATTTCTAAGGACTTGTCGTACTTGCCTTGGCCTTTATAACAATTATATAACAATTCATACAATTCAGATTTTATTGTAGGAGAAATATCTTCATTCAATTGACTGAGTAAATTTTCCGCTTTTTTTGTTGCACCATTTATATCATCATCAAGACTTAGTTTAGCATCAAAGATCAATCTCTCGAACATAGATGGATAATTATTTAAGTCTCTGCTTATTTGTAGGCTTTCATCCAAATACAACCTTGCTTTATTTTTATCACCTTTTTTAAGGTAGGCTTGTGCTAATATGAAACAGGCATCTGCTTTTGTGACCTGATTATTGTCTTTTTCAAGCAGTATGACTGACTCCTTGGCAGTGCTTATTGCTAAATCTAATTTTCCCTGATTGAAATACACAAGGCTTATTCCCGCTAATATATATCCCGTGCCCTCCTCCTTACCTTTAGATTTCAATATCGCTAAAGCTTCTTCAAAATGATTCAATGCCAAATCATAACCTTCTAAATTTATTAATTGTATGCCAATATTATTGAGTGTTAGCGCTTCATTCTCCCATTTGCCTATCTTTCTAAATATATCCAAACCCTTGTGGTAGTAATTAATGGCATCCTTGTATTGACCTTCAGCGCTAAGAATACTGGCCAAATTAACATAAAGGGTAACGAGATTTACCTCGTCATTTTGTTTTTTTAAAACTGCAATCGCTTGCTTAAGTGCCTGCATGGAATTTTTGATATCTCCCTTTACGAAATAGGCATAGTATCTTTCGTTGAGTGCTTGGGCAATCTCTTTTTGGTCATTGGTATTTGTAGCCAACTTTTCGTGTAAAAATGTTAACTTTAAAACATCGTCAGGTTTTGCATAAGTTTGGCTTTTGTAATATTCGTTGATCGCTTTTATCCGAATAGAATCCGACAGTGATTCGTTCTGCCATATGAGTAGCGGTGAATCTTGGCCTAATACACGGGAAGGCAAGAGCATATTAGATGTTACTATTACAGTTAACCAAAAAACGATTAGCCTTATTTGCATGTTTTAAATTTTAAATATCTGTAGCAGTTCGTAAAGAAATCGGTTGCCCCGATTAGGCATATATACATAAAAAAAGGCAAACCTTTGCGTTTCTGGCACGAAACATCAACCCAAACTTTGCCCAAGAGTGCCGAAGCAATCACAATAATGCGAAAAATGTCCGAGTCGAACAACTGTCAGCGCGTTTTTTTCTTCATCCAGTAGTCTTGTAAATGGTTAATAAGCCAGGCTTTTCCTATATCCAACTTTAAAAGACTAGTATAACCCGAATATATACCAGGTTGCCTGACCGATAGTTTGTTCTTTCAACCCGATGTAACTGACCACGCTCCAGTTGCAATGAACCCAAGCATATACAAAATTAAGAAAACTATCCCGAACACTTGCAAATTTTATATTTTGAGTAAAGTTAGAGCGTATTTCAAAATCCTATCCGACCTTAACCTTCGATAAAACCTTGCAAATTTCCATGATTTGATATCTTAATTGCCTTCAATAGCAATGCAATTTTCATATACTTCGAGTTCGGAATATCAAAATATTCGTACATTCTTCTGAGTGAAGACCCAATACCATCTACACTCATATATGCTCTATCGGCCAGATCCTTATTTGATATAGCTGGGTCATCCAGCAATATATTTAAGACATTCCAGTCTGTTTCATTTATTTTTTTATCAATTACCTTTTCTAATCTTTCTTTGTTTAAGTCACCATTATTATCCATTCCCATTACTTTGCCTACCTGTTTCTTTAGAATATTTAACTCATTGAGTAATTCTTCCCCTTTTTGCTTTTCCTGGGCATTTTTAGTTCTACTGT
>JAAFHO010000341.1:3321-6486 GCA_013297575.1 Chitinophagales bacterium | reverse complement strand
ATCGGATACTCCAATAAGAAGAGATTACTTACCCGTCACGCCATCATTACGGATCATATCATTCATAATACGAAGTGCTTCCAAGAGTTGCACGTCTTTTTTGCGTTCTTTGATCCAGTCGTCGTTGCGGGCAATACGCGATGTATCCACCTGAATATACGACATATCCGCTGTTAGATTTTTGATATTAAAACCATCAACTGGTTTAAACATATCTTCGTATTGATCAGATTCTGCTTGTTGCTTTTTGCTCCAAGTACGGTATTTAGCCGCTTGCAGTTCAAAATTGCGCTCATCTTTCATTTTGCGCAAACGCACTGCATTTTCATTGATCTTTTTGAATGTTGGATCTGCTGCAACGCGTTTTTCGCTTGCTACGCGCAAATTATTCATATCAGGAATGACATAAGCGTCTTGTTTGAATTCTACCCCTTCAATAGTAGTTGAATTGAGCGGGAATTCATTTTCGCCTTCGCCATTGTCCACCAAATTATAAAAATCAGGCAAAACAATATCAGGAGTAACACCTTCCAACTGCGTTGTTTTACCAGTAATACGGTAAAATTTCTGTACGGTAAGTTTCATTTCTCCCAATGGTTTAAGGGCTTCCTGACCCGACATTTGGTCGAGATCCAAGAAACGCTGAACAGTACCTTTGCCATACGTTCCCGAAGAACCTACGATGACTGCGCGCTTATAGTCTTGCATGGCTGCTGCCAAAATTTCGGAAGCAGAAGCACTACCACCATTCACCATTACGATCATAGGCCCACCCCATTGTACGGTAGGATCTGTGTCGCTCATAATATCTGGGCGGCGGTTGCGGCTTTTTACCTGCACCATAGGGCCACTTTCCACAAACAAACCCGACATTTTTACCACATCGCGGAGCGAACCACCGCCATTATTGCGCAAGTCGAGGATAATACCAGTTACATTTTCTGCTTTTAGTTTTGCTACTTCTTTTTTCACATCTTCAAAGCAAGAAGTCTCGCCTTGTGGCGTAAAATCGGCATAAAATTTAGGCAAATAGATATAACCTACTTTGTCATTTTGGTTATCGGATTGCAGCAATAATGATTTAGCAAAGCCTTCTTCCATAATGACAACATCGCGGGTAATAGCGATTTCTTTGGTGCCGCCATCTGCTTTTTGAACGGTCAATTTGACTACTGTTCCTTTTTTGCCCCGAATTTTGGATACCACATCGTCAATTTCCCAACCCATTACGTCAATAGGTTCGTCGTCGCCTTGTGCCACTTTCAAAACAACATCTTTGGCTTGCAAGTCGCCTTGTTTCCAAGCTGGGCCACCAGGCACGATTTCAGTAACGGTTGTCTTTTCGCCATCGCTTTGGAGGCGTGCGCCGATACCTTCTAATTTGCCCGACATTTGGATATCAAAATTTTCCTTCTCTTTTGGAGAAAAATAGCCTGTATGTGGGTCAAAAACATTGGTTAGCGCATTCAGGTACATTTCCATACGGCGCGCGCGGTCCATTTTTTGGAGGCGTTTGTACCATTTGTCATATACGTCCTGTACTTTGGAGCGGGCATCTTTTTCAAGGTCGTCGAAAGATTTTTTCTCGCCTTTAAAATCTGCTTTGGCTTGTTTTTCTTCCTCATCCACAGCACGGCTCAGAACTTCATATTTAAGCATAAGTTCCCAGCGGCGGCGCAATTCGGCATCATTTTTGGGCCATTTCACCTTTTTGCCATCCATATCAACAACATCATTGGCAGAAAAATCCATTTTTTTACCCAAAATCTCTTTGTACCAAACTTGTGTTTTGGTAAGAGCGGCTTCCATTTTTTGTACACTTAGGTCAAAAAAGCGAAAATCACCTGCATTGGCTTGGTCGTCCAATTGTTCCTCATATTCGGAGAAGGCTTTAATATCTTCTTGTGTAAAGAAACGCTTACCGCCATCCAAATCTTCCAAGTAAAGTTTGTAGAGGTCTTTTGAAAAATTATCATCCAATGTTTTAGGTTGGAAGTGCATGCGTTGCAGCCCTTCTAGGAGCGTGCGCATGATTTCGGCATCTTTTTGAGGGTTGGGATCTTGCTTTCCAAAGAAAGAGGATGCACCGCCGCCAAACATAAAGGCAGCCCCTGCAATACCGACAAAAGAAAAAACTAATAATGATTTTGTAAATTTCATGTCCGGGATAAGTTTGGACGGGTCAAAGTTGCTAGTAAACAACATCTTTTATGGTAGATTAGTTGTGAAAAAATCCGTTTTTAAGACGGCTTGGAATTGTACAGTCACTTGAGATAAGACTAGTAACGCAAATGAAGGTCAAATATGTTGTCATTGTTAGAGATTTTCTACGAAAGGGGTAAATTGATTTATTAAACGCACATTACATCGAAATGATTTTTGAATAAATAATTTAAAAAATGGAGTGCGCCGTAACAAATCATCCTACATTTGCGACGAATATCACATTTGACAATATGTATCCAGACCTTTCATATCTATTTCACGATCTCCTCGGCACTGCGCCGGACAATTGGTTATCGATTTTTAAAACTTTCGGCTTTTTTCTCGCTATTGCATTTATTGTGAGTGCAGTAGTTTATCGCTTGGAATTGAAGCGGAAAGCCGAGGAAGGCTTTTTTACGGCCACCACTGTTCGAATTGTGGAAGGCCAACCGGCTTCGATTTCAGATATACTCATCAATGCCGCCGCTGGTTTTTTCTTTGTGGGCAAGGGTGTATATGCCTATCTGCATTTTCCGCAATTCCGGCAAGATCCTGCTTCGGTTATTTTATCGGGCAAATTCCATTGGATCAGTGCTGTACTTGGCGGGGTTGTATTTGCAGGACTAATATGGTGGGATGCTCGGCGGAAGCAGACAAATCCGCCTACGGAACGCTTTGTCAAGTTCTATCCACACGATCGGATCAGTGAAATGACGGTTTGGGCGGCAGTAGGCGGTATCTTGGGTGCAAAGATTTTTGATCTTTTTGATAACTGGCAATCATTTTTAGCCGATCCGTTGGGCGCATTACTTTCTGGTGGTGGATTGGCATTTTTTGGAGGACTTATACTGGGTTTTGTGGCTGTGGTATGGTACCAACGAACCTTAAAAATACCGTTTTTACCTTCTGCGGATGCTGTTGCGCCTGCGCTGACTGCTGGCTACGGTGTAGGCCGTATTG
>JAAFHO010000341.1:0-3311 GCA_013297575.1 Chitinophagales bacterium | reverse complement strand
ATCCGGTGATGGAGACTGGGGCATTGTAAATACTGCGCCTAAACCCAATTGGATGTCATTTTTGCCAGATTGGATGTGGGGATACCAATATCCACATAATGTATTGAATACCGTAAATACGGATCCGGTATCCTCTGTACCCATAGAGGGCTGTACATGGGAATATTGTATGCAGTTGGGTCAGCCAGTATTTCCTACTCCATTCTATGAAACAATGATGATGGTGGTGGTTTTTGCGGTCCTTTGGGCGTTGCGAAAGCGGATCAATATTCCGGGTATGATTTTCTTTATCTATTTGGGTTTGATTGGTTTTGAACGTTTTATAATCGAAAAAATCAGGGTTAATGTACACCACGAAGGATTTATGAACTTAACCCAAGCGGAGTTAATTTCGCTAGGATTGATGTTGATTAGTGCTGTTGGGATGGTGTTTGTTTGGAATAGAAATAAGAAAACTGCTTCTGTATAGATTTTATGGCGAATGATTATGACAAGGTTTTCAAAGAAAACTTTGAGCCGCTGCTACCGCAGTTGTTGGAAATATTATTTGGTTTGAAAATCCCCAAGATGGTGGATTTGAAAGATAAACTTCAAGTTACCATGGAACGTGAAATGGATAACTTGAAAAAGGTTGTACATGATGATCCTTCATTAGATTATGGAATTCATTGGGAGTTCCAGACTAATGATGAAGATATGCGCGCAAGAAATTTCTTGTACTATGCCTTGTTTTACTATAACCATAAAATACCGCTTAAGCAGATTGTTATCTTTTTGGGTGATAATGGTGGCAAAAATATTTTGAACAATACACTTGAGATTGAGGGGCTAAAATTAAATTTTTTAGTAGTTGACTTGAAATCTATTCCCAAAGACGTATTTTTGCAGTCACAAACTCCGGAAGGAGTAATTATGGCTATTCTCGCGGATTTTGGGGAGGATAAACCAGAAACGGTTATCCGGCAAATTTTACAGCATTTACTGAAACTTATTGGCCGGGTCGATCGTTTAAAAAAGTATCAACGTCAACTACAGGTATTGTCTCGTTTGCGAAAACTAGAAGTACCCGTACTTAATGAAATTAAACTTATGCCTATTTATTACGACATAGAAACAGATGGCCTCTACCTTCAAGGTATCGAAGTCGGTATCGAAAAAGGTATCGAAGTCGGTATCGAAAAAGGTATCGAAAAAGGTGCTGCGCAAGGTTTTGAAAAAGAAATGCGATTTGTTGTCATTCAGATGTTAAATGCTAAAAAGTATTCATTGGATGAAATATCTCATATTTCAGGTGCTACCACAGCGTTTATCATGGATATCGCCCATGAGTTGAATATCAAACTTTAAGCAGGTATTGTCCAGATTTTATGCCTATTTATTACGACATAGAAACAGATGGCCTCTACCTTCAAGGTATCGAAAAAGGTGCTGCGCAAGGCTTCGAAAAAGAAATGCGATTTGTTGTCATTCAGATGTTAAATGCTAAAAAATATTCATTGGATGAAATATCTCATGTTTCAGGTGCTACCAAAGCGTATATCATGGGTATTGCCAATGAGTTGAATATCAAGGTTTAACCAGACATGGCTCTACCACAACGCCAACGCAAATAATGCGCCATTACCCACATATTACGAAATGCGGGGTTGGTGGTTTGCCCATGATAATAGCGGTAATAGATTTGCTGCACAATGGCCGCTAAACGAAACAGCCCATACACTTCATAAAAAGCAAAATTGTCTATTGTATGCCCCGTTTGGGTGCAGTAATAGGCGACTACTTCTTTGCGAGTCATCATACCTGGCAAATGGGTGGGTTGTCGCCTAAATTTCTTAAAGACAAAATCGTCGTCCGCCTGTACCCAATAGGCGAGTGCATTGCCCAAATCCATGAATGGATCGCCCATCGTGGCCATTTCCCAATCTAAAACGCCTAGTATTTCCTGCGGATGAGTGGGTGATAATACCAAATTATCGAAGCGGAAATCATTGTGGATAAAGCAAATATGCTCTTGATTAGGCATATTATGTTGCAACCAATGCATCACTTTCGTAAAACTAGGCACATTCCATGTTTTGGCCTTTTGGTAACGCTCGCTCCAGCCTTCTACTTGCCGGCGCATATAGCCTTCACCTTTGCCAAATTGGTTCAAACCCGCTTGTATTGGATCAGTTTGATGTAGTGCAATCAGTTGATCTATTGCGTTTTTACACAAGGCGCGCACATCGGTTTCGGGTAAATCCATCCCTTGAGGCAGGTTGGCCCGCAGGATAATCCCGTTTAGTTTTTCCATCACAAAAAACGGGCGACCAATGATGTTTTCATCTGCACAATAGGCAATCATATTAGGCACCTTAGGAAAAAAGGGCTTCAATTGTCTCATTATCCTGTATTCTCGATCCATATTGTGGGCACTTTTGGCTTTCGTGCCAGCAGGGGCAGTGCGCAAAACAAAAGACTGCTCACCAAAGTCAACTTGATAAGTCAGATTAGATGCACCTCCCCGGAATTGACGCATTTCGGGTGTGCCGACCAACCCTTGTATATGCTCCCGAATATAGGCACCAATCACCGCTGCGTCAAGTGCATCTTCTCGGCGCATGGCCGAGGGGCGGTCGCTAAAAGTTTGTAAATTTAAATCACTCATACTTTTTTAGTTCTCGTGCTGCTACCACGGCGCGGTGTACTTCATCAGGGCCATCCGCGAGGCGAAGAATACGGGCATAAGTATAAAATGCGGCCAAAGGCGTATTATCACACAAACCCTCTCCACCGTACATTTGCATGGTTTGGTCTATAATGCGACATGCTACCTCGGGGCACGCTACTTTTATCTGCGATACTTCACTCATGGCACCTTTTACACCTACAGTATCCAATAACCAAGCGGTTTTGAGTACTAATAGACGAATCATTTCGATATCAATACGGGCTTGTGCTATAATGTCGCGATTACCGCCTAATTGATCAATCGTTCGGCCAAAGGCTACTCGTGCTTTACCGCGACGCACCATGAGTTCGAGCGCACGTTCGGCAGCACCTACTAACCGCATACAATGGTGTACCCGTCCGGGCCCCAATCGTCCTTGCGCTATTTCGAAGCCACGTCCAAGTCCGCCCACCACATTGCTCACAGGTACGCGCACGTGATCGAACATCACCTGTCCATGTCCATAAGGCGCATCATAGGTGCCAAACACGGGTAGCATCCGTTCTATGGTAACGCCAGGTGTGTCCACATCTACCAAAACCATGCTATGTTGGGCGTGTTTGGGATTATCTGGGTTGGACAAACCCATAAATATCAATAA
>JAAFHO010000340.1 GCA_013297575.1 Chitinophagales bacterium | reverse complement strand
ATCCTAAAAGTAGTAATATCCTCATCCACTTCTGCCCAAATTCGCCCATCGTGTAGTTCTACTATTTTTTTAGTAATGGCCAAACCCAGCCCGGTACTGTCATTATTACCCTTGCTTGCTTTGAAATAGCGGTCAAATACATAAGGCAAATGTTCAGGGGCAATCGGTATGCCGCTATTGCATACTTTTATGGTCAGGCGTTGGTCTTCTTGAAAAATAGTAAACTTAATCAGGCCGTGGTCGTTGACATATTTTAGGGCATTGCCGAGCAGGTTTTGCAACACGCGGTCTATCCAATATATATCGGCGCTCACCAGTGGAATTGGGTGTCGGAAATCGGTTAAAAGACGAATTTGGCGCGTTTTGGCCTGTTCTGAGCAGGAATAAAGGATGTCTTGTGCTATTTCGGTGAGGTTAAAATCTTCTTTTTTGAGTTCTATTTGCCCCGATTCCAATTTGCTCAGGTCAAATAATTCACTGATCATGTTATTGACCCGTTTGGCCTCTTTACTTACAATGAGCAAGTACTTTTCTTGATCTTCGGGCGAGAGTGTTGTTCTTTTTTGGTATAATGTTTCTGCAAAACCGAGGATACTGGCAATAGGCGTACGTAAATCGTGCGAGACATTAGCGATCATTTCTTTGCGGAACTGATCGAGTTGTACCACCTGCTCATGCGCTCGGGCGATGGCTTCTTGGTCGCGTCTTTGCCGTTGGAGCATCGGTTGTAAAATGCGCAACAGCGCGAAAAAAAGCACCAGCATTACGGCGAGTGCAACGAACAAATTTTTGATCAGAGTTGATCTATTCAGGGCTAAAAACTGATCAAAAGGCTCATCTGCCAGCACCAAAGCCACTACTTTGCCGTGGCTATTTTTGATGACCGAAAAAGCCGTAAGCCACATCCCAAATTCGTCTTTGTACATTGAAATCGTACCGCCTTCGTTGTACTTAGACATGATGGATTCCGGGTAAGAATTGTACGTATGCCTAAAATATGGATTGATAGAGGACGTAACCCCGAACACATAACTATTTGACAATGAATCAAATACTAAAGTGTATATCGGAGATTTGAGCATATTGGCCGTATAGTTTTGTTCTAATACTTGGTGGATATGCGCATAATTGGAGTCTTGCGCATTTTGGGTAATGGCATCCTTTTGGGTATTTTTTTGAAACAAACGTTCGTGTTGATCGCCGCCAATTTGGAGCGCAATAGCGTTGGTAATTCCTCTTAACCGCATCAAAGCCGCTTTTTCGGCTTCCGCCAATCCGTGGTAATACGACCATGCCAAAAAGTAAACAGTCAGTACCAAATACCCTGCAATGACGGTGAACAAAATCTTTTTGAATCGCATTTAGCCGTTAAATTTGTAGCCTACGCCCCAGGCCGTGATGATGTATTGAGGGTTGGCAGGATCTTCCTCTATTTTTGCCCTTAAACGATTGATATTAGAATTGACGGTGTGTTCCAATCCTTCAAATTGCTCGCCCCAAATCAAATCCAATAATTCAATACGGGTATAACTCCGATTGGGGTTTTGCATAAATAATTGCAATAGATCGTACTCTTTTACAGTAAGATCAATGGTATGTCCACCGCGGAGGACTTGTTTTTTTTCTAAATCCATCGTTAAGCCGCCGCGAATAATGCGAACGAGGGATTTTTCTTCCACCACGGCCTGTCGGTTGGTACGCCGGAGGATGGCTTTTACACGTGCGAGCAATTCACCTGTACTAAATGGTTTGGTGAGGTAATCATCTGCACCCAGTTCCAATCCTGCAATTTTGTCTTGTTCTTCCGATTTAGCGGTAAGCATTAAAATGGGCAAATGTTGCTTGGTTTGTCGAATTTGGCGGCAAATTTCCATACCACTCAGTCCGGGGAGCATCAGATCCAGTACCATTAAGTCGTATTTTCCGCTGCGTGCTTCGTCGATCCCATCCCAGCCGTTGGTGGCAATATGGACAGAAGCGGGTAGGTCGCGCAAGTGGATGGCGATAAGTTCGGCGATATTTGGGTCGTCTTCGACAATAAGGATGTGCATATAAAAAATACTGTGTTTTAAGTATATGAAGGCAAAAGTGTGATTCAATTATCACAAATTCATCACAATGCGACCTGCGTGTTATCGCTAAATACTTAAAACTTGGTGTTTACAACGGTATTACTACGTTGCAAAGGTAATTGAAGGTTGGATAAATTTATGCACAGGGGAATTCAGGCTTTATGGAGATCTTCAAGTTTGGAAGGAAGGGGATATTGTCGGGGCTACCTCCAGCCCCGACAATTTAGCACAAACGTAACTGTACAGCCGTTTGCAAAGGTGACCTCAGAGAGGTTAAATATTTGGATAAAAAATTGGCTAACAATATATTACGACCTCGGAGAGGTCGAACATTATTACCATTTTCGTCGACAATTAAAACAAATGTTCGACCTCTCCGAGGTCGTTTTTTGGATACATATACTGCGATTTCTACAAATGTTTGACATCTCCGAGGTCGAAACCACAAAAAAGGTATCAATTATCATCATTTTGAGCAAAAAAGCGGCTGTATAGTTACACACAAACTTTGCCAAATATATGGCAACCTCCATTCTCCGAAGAACAGATTAACCCAATTTGAATTTTATAGGCAGCGTCATTTTGCTCTTGACTACTTTACCGCCGTTAGAAGCGGGTATCCATTTTGTGTTTTTAACTACACGGATGGCTTCGTCAATTAGATCTTGGCGCATGGGCTTTACGGATTTAATGTCCTCTACATTGCCAGATTTATTCACGACAAAAGAGATCACAACAAGACCTTCGGCGTTTTCTTTTCGGGCTGCGGGCGGGTATTGGATATTTTCTGCCAAGAATTTACTCAAGCCAGGCGCACCGCCTTCTGAAAATTCAGCCATTTTATCGGGTGTATCATATACTTTTCCACCTTTATTGCCCAGTTTTAACTGAGCAAAAGCCGTATTTTGTTGGAAAAGCAGGAATAAAAGCACTGCAAATGGCATAACCAGTGCATAGCGGAGGCTCCGGACGGGAGCAGAATTGTGTTTGGTTAACATACTTAATCGTTGTTTAAGTGGTGATTGTAAAAAGTGATTTGCGTAAGCAAACACAGGTCCGGACTGCGCTTGCTTTATTAACAAAAGGCCATATTGTTTACGTGAAAAATATTGGGTAACACTCTGATCGGCGATAAATTCGTGTACCACACGCAACGCGCGTTTGTACCAATACGCCAATGGATGCCACCAAAAAAAGATAGCAACCAGTTCGCTGAACAAAATATCCATACTATGCCAACCGCTACAATGTGCTTGTTCGTGGCGGATAATCATGTCCAATTGGGGTTCGTTGCGGTAATTTGCGGGGATAAATATCCACTGGAAAAAAGAAAATGGCATATCAATCGTATCCGAAAAGATAATATTCCCTTGTTGCTCGGGCGCACGTCGGGCAGTGCCAATAATGGTAGATAAACCATAAATAAACCGTATGATACCAATGATGATACCCAGCATCCATATCCAGCCAAAGCACGACTGCCCTAGCAAAAATTGTTCAGAAGTACTTGTCCATTGGCCTATTTTTGTAGAGAATTCCGGCAATAATATATTGTTTTGAACCTGCTCGCTACCCATAGTCCAGTTGATATAAGGCCACCGCATACCGCACCAAGGCAATAGTAATCCTCCTGCAAGTGTGGCGCATAAATAGCGGCGGTTGAGGCCAAAAAAGGTCTCTCGAGCCAGCAAAGTATGGTAAAGCAATGCAAAGACAGCCCAACCAATGGTGAGGTAAATGGTATAAATAAGCATAGTATTTATAATTCGGTATAAGGTGTACTACTTCAGTTTTTCCAAGAACTCCGCAATTTCCTGTTCGCTCAAGTGGTCTTTTTCTACCAAATGAGAAACCAATCGCTGTGCGGAACCTCCAAAGTAATCGCGCATTAAATCGGTGAGCGTGCGGCTACCATACGCTTCTTTTTCGATCAATGGAAAATACTCATGGGTTTTTCCATACGCTTTGTAGCCGACATAGCCTTTTTTTTCCAAAATCCGAACGACGCTTGATAGCGAGCTGTGCGGTGGCCGTTCCTCTTCGGGGATGCGCTGGAGCAAATCACTTACCGTACCTCGGCCTGTTGCCCAGATCATCTGCATTACTTCTTCCTCCGATTTTGTTAGTTTTGGTAAATTCATGTTGCAAAGGTATAGCGCGTTTTTTAGTTGTGCAACTATTTTTTTAGTTTTATAACGTATTTTTACGTTGAAAAAAACAAGTTATTGATTTTTAATGATTTACAGCATTGTTTTTTTTAAAAATGAATGCTTCTTATACTTTTTTTCTACCACAAAAGTGCACAAGAGCACACAATAGCGTAGATTACACATTGCCTTTAGGCATAAAATTTGTGAATTGTTAAAGGAGCACGCTACGCTTTTGTGAACTCTTGTGCACTATGTGGTGGAAAAAAGTGTACGCTACGTTTTTACATTATTGCGGTGAAAAAAGAAAAAACCGTGGTGATGAAAAAAAAGTGAAAAAAAACTTGCGTGCATACCAACTAGTATGTACCTTTGTGCCGTGAAAAACGCAGATACAAGAGAGCGCATATTGCACCGCATGTACGGAGATATCCATAAGAACGGATTTCAAGGACTTCGGGCAGATAAAGTAGTGGCCGATATGGACATTACCAAAGGTGCTTTGTACCACTATTTTCCCAGTAAACAAAGTATTGGAATTGCAGTGGTAGACGAAATTATCAAACCCAATTACCTCGCTTTTTATAGGGCATTGAACCAATCTATTGGCCATCCTATTGACCAAATAAAAGCGCATATTGTCGAGTTGTCGAGGATAATGGATGACGAAAATATCGCTTTGGGCTGCCCTTTGAACAATTTAATACAGGAAATGAGTCCAATTGATGAGGTATTTCGTTTACAACTCAAATCTGTTATTGATGGCATGTACCGCTCCGTTGCAGATGCGCTTCGCCGTGGACAAGCAGCAGGTCTTGTTAAAGAAAACATAGATCCCGATGCGGTAGCCAATTTTTATTTGTCTTCTTTGGAAGGATCATTTGGTATTGCTAAAGTACAAAAAAGCGTACCTATGTTCCGGTCTAGTATGGACATGCTTTGCCAATTTATGGAATCGTTACGCAAGTAACCTTTTTTTTGCCCAATTGCATACCAACTGGTATGTATGTTGTTTTTGAATTTTACATTTTTACCTAACAATATAAACATAATAAATCATGTACGTTATCACAGGAGCAACCGGTCACACCGGAAAAATTATTGCAGAGCAGTTGTTGGCTGCTGGCAAGCAAGTAAAAGTAATTGGCCGTAGCGCCGAACGTTTGGCCGATTTGGTGGCCAAAGGTGCTGTCCCAGCCATTGGCACCCTTTCGGATGCTGCTTTTTTGACCAATGCCTTTCAAGGCGCAACAGCCGTTTATTTAATGATTCCGCCAGATTGGGGTACTACCGATTGGGCTACTTTTCAACGTGGTATTGCTAACGCATTTTTGGTGGCATTACCGGCAGCGGGTGTTCAAAAAGTAGTATTATTAAGTTCGCAAGGTGCTCATTTGATCGAAGGTGCAGGACCCGTGAGCCGTTTAGCCGAGTTGGAGCAAGGATTGGCTCAGATACCAGGTTTGCATAGTCTTAGTCTTCGTCCGGGCTTTTTTATGGAGAATCTGTATGCTAATATTGGGCTGATTAAGCAGGCGGGTATTTTTGGATATTCGCTCAAGTCTGAAATTCGCTTGCCTATTATTCATACCCGCGACATTGCAGCAGCGGCTATTCAAAATTTGTTATCGCTTGATTTTCAAGGACATACACACCAGTTTTTAGGTGGTGCTGCGGATTTAACCATGCAAGAAGTGGCCACTATTTTAGGGACATCTATCGGCAAACCGGATCTGGCTTATGTCTATTTTGAACCTGCGGCTGCCAAAGCGGGTATGATGCAGGCTGGCATTACGGAGACTATTGCAGATGGCTATAATGAACTGTTTGATGCGTTGAATACTGGAATTTACCAAGAAGGTTATAGCCGTACGCCGGAAGTGACTACACCTACTACTTTGGAGTGGTTTGCTGAAAACGAGTTCAAGTACGCTTTTGCTGGGTAGTTGACCACATTAGTTGATCATAACTTAGTGTATTTTTTTCACCACAATAGTTCACAAGAGTACACAAAAGCGTAGATTACACATTGTCTTTAGGAATTAAAATTTGTGTATTATTAAAGGAGCACGCTACGCTTTTGTGTCCTCTTGTGTGCTTTTGTGGTGAAAAAGTGTACGCTACGCCGTGACATTCCTGCGGTAAGAAAAAACACTTCACTTTCTAGGTTGTATCAATTCAAAAAAGGTCGTTTTATAGGTCTCCGAGATAGGAATATACACTGTTCCTATTTTAATGCGATCTTTTTCCACGGAATCTATTTTGTCCACCGCTACCATGAACGATTTGTGTACACGAC
>JAAFHO010000034.1 GCA_013297575.1 Chitinophagales bacterium | reverse complement strand
GCGATACACTCCAATCTGTTTGGGGCGGCGGCGGCGTTGGGTTTGTACCAATTACCTCTGAAATTGCGCGGTTTAGACGTAGTTTTAATCAAGAATTTAAGGGGTTTCGCAATATTTCTATGCTACAACCGGAAGGCCGTAACGCGCCTTTAGGTATCAATGGATATGTTTATATGGGCGAACCAGAAGCCAAGATCCATTATAAAGGCACTTCGCAATACGCGCTCAAGCACACTGCTTATTGGGAGGATGTGCGCCTGTTCTACAAAGCATCCGAAGGTGTTCGTTTTATTTGGCAAACCGAGGGTAACAATCCCAATGAAGCGAGTTTGCCGGCTACCAAAAGTTTATTGAGTGCATGGAGCCATTCGGAACCAAATATTACGGCGTTTGCCGCTCGTTTCCCCCAAACGGATGGGCTATTGCTCTATGGAGCCAGTTTAGAGGATGGGCCAGGTATTTATTTCGATAATTTTTCGGTACGCGGCAATTCCGGTGGAAAACTATGTCATATCAAACCCGAAATGATGCGTGCTTTTGACCAATACCAACAATACGATCTTGTAGTGTTGCAGTTTGGCCTGAATGCTGTAACCAATACCTTGACCAATATTAAATGGTACAAGGCGGAATTGGAAAAGACATTTACCCATATTCGTATTTGTTTTCCCAATACGCCTATTCTTATTATGAGTGTCCCCGACCGCGGCGGCAAAGTGGATGGTGAATTGGCGACGATGATCAGCGTACCGTATATTGTACAAATGCAACGCGATTTAGCACGAAAATACGGTTTTTTGTTTTATGATCTATTCCGTGGTATGGGCGGAGATGGCACGATGGTGCGCCTTTCCGCTGCTTCACGACCCAGTTTGGTCAATAAAGATTACACGCACCTCACTCACGAGGGCGGACGCATGGAAGGATTACGCTTAGCGCAGATGTTCTTGCGTGAACAAGCAAAGATTAAAGTACTCGAATAGTGTTTTTTGTAAATACTTAACCCAACGGTTTCGAGTCAAAAAAGTAGGCAATTTTTGGTCAGACGAGCCGCTTTTTTGAGTTCGATGCAGCGCATCGGGCGAAGAAAACGGCGAATTCATGCTGAGCCTGCCGAAGTAGTATGGCCAAAAATTGACCCTTTTTGGCCGAAATGGGAGTGGGCTAAGTATTTACGTTTTTTAATCCGTCACCACAACATTGGCTAATGCTGCTCGCACCGTCTCCTTATCATCGGGGTAGGTAACACCATACCATTGGCTATCACTGGTGAGTACTTTTACGCGTGCCGCACCACTATTGATTTGTTGATTGACTACCGTCGGAATATAAAATTCCGCTTTAGGATTACCCATATTAGCCGTTACAAATTCGCGGAACATATCTTCAATGATAAATAAAAGGCTATGATGAAAGCCCCAGAAATTCATCGATACCAAGGTGTCATCGGCTAAAAAATGCCGCTCGTCTTTTTCATCAAAAAAGAAAATACCGTCTTCCAATCGCTCAATCTTGGTGCGCTCAATAACATGGGTAAGATAGCCTTCTGCATTGGCCGTACAAACGCCTCTAGATACAGAACCGTTTTCTGAAAGTGTATTGGCCAAGTGATAAGCCACCATGGCATAAGTACTTGGTGTGCAGGATGTTGTAAGGAATTTTGAAATAGAAACAAATGCATCAGGGCCGTAATAATCATCAGCATTGATGGCAATAAATGGCTCTGTAAGGTATGCTTTAGCAGATAAAATAGCATGTCCTGTACCCCAAGGTTTCAGGCGTTCTGGTTTTTGATCCAGCCATTCCAAAGCAGTATCTGCTTCTTGGTATGCATAAAAAGTAGGCATCAGTTGTTCTACTTTATGGCCTACTTTTTCGCGAAATTCAGTTTCAATGTCTTTGCGAATAACCAAGACCAGTTTGCCAAAGCCTGCTTTTGCGGCATCGCGGACAGAAAACTCAAGGATACTTTCGCCGTTTGGACCCATGCCATCGGCTTGTTTTAAACCACCATAGCGGGATCCGATGCCGGCTGCTAGTATTAATAACGTTGGTTGCATAATTTACTTTTGTTGAAAAGGGGCGCAAAAATACGCATTCCGTAGGACATTCCGAGTGCTAAAATTTTGCTGAAGCCATTACCCTTATGCCCCAATGCGGTGCGTCTGGCAAATCAAGGTAATTGGCACGCCAAACATAATCGACCCGAAATAAATTAAAGATATTAGCAACACCAACACTCATTTCAATATAGGGTTTTTTACCCAAAATATTAGTGATATAACGGCCGTTTTCATCTTTAGGAAACTGGAACAAACCAGTAGTGTTGTAGGGGTTGCTTCTATTATCGAGGCCACCATAAAGGGCTTTTAGGCTAAATTTTTCGCGCCACCTTAATTTTTTGATAACGGGTATTTTGTTAAATAGCAAACCATTAAAATTGTGCTGGATATTCAGCGTAACATATTTGTCGCTTACAAATTCCAGAAAGTTCATCAGATTAAAAGCATACCAATCGTAAAGATAGCTTTGGTTAGCAGGGTGCGCTTCCAAGAGTGGGTATGGTACCGAACCCCAAGTACGCCCTGCATTGAGTAACCAGTCAGAGATGCCCAAAGGTGCTACAAAAAAACGTTTTTCAGCACTAAAAACCAGTTTTTGAAAAGCATATTGACCACTCAATGCCTTGAACCCATTTCTGAAAGTAAGGGTAAATATGGGAGATTTTCCTTGAATGGGGTAACGATAATTGGCACCTGTATAAAATTTTTGATTAGGCGCATAACGTACGAAAGCCCCTAGTTCGGTAGTGTTCAAATTGGACGAAAAAGTAGGGTTTTCAGGGTCACTCCCCGATACTTCAAACAACAATAGCCCCGCAGAACTATAAATCTTTTGCTGGGCTGCAATATTAAAACTCAATTGGCTTTTGAATTCGCGGACATATTCTATTTTGAATACCTGATTGAACAACATCCGGTTGCGTTGCCCTCGTTGAAGACTCGTAAACGTATTGTCTTGAGACATTCTGTCTCCTAATAAACCTGGAATACGCAGGTCTTTTTCATAAGAGACAATCAATTGGTTTTGTGGGAAAACACGGGGGACTTTGTGATTGAAGGAGTAGGTGACACTTGCATTGTATTTCCATTTTTGATCTCGAAAACCATACGCACCATAACCCGATAATACTAAGGGTTTGTAAAGTTTGGAATTAGTACGTGCTGTAAGTTTAAGGCGACTCCCTTCAATGGGGTTATAATTATAAAGCGTACCGGGAGAACCTATATCCACAAAACCGATCCGTTGGAATCCAGTCCCAAGCAATGTACCAACTCCGTTGAGTAACTTAAAAATAGGTACTTGCTTGATACTATCTATCATTTTTTCGATAAAATGCTCTGTGTGGTTGAGGGGTGTGTACCGGCGGGTTGTCCACCATTCTGTACTACGGCTACGGACTTTCCCTGTATCATCCCTAATCTGCTCTGGGGATTTAAAAAGGCTATCAGGCAAATGCTGGTTAATCGTGTAATTGTGGTATTGAGAAGACTTTCGTGTTAATAAACTACGACCACTGGTTGTTTTAAGCACCTTTAAATCAACAGATACGACATCCCAATCGAGCATAAGTCTTTGGTCTTTGCCAGTTCCTACGCGTTCAAATTGCTGCTCAATATGCATATCAGATACAAAATTGAGGTTGATATCCTTAGGTACACCCATTTCTACTTTCATCACAGCATAAGTGGAATCCAAAGCAACGAGCATATTACCCATAAATGCTAAATCAGCCTTGTTTTTGGGCGAAAAATAAAGATCAGCGTATTTTTTGCCGTGGTATTCTACCGTATCTATAATATAAAATCGGTACATGCTATTGGCAATAGACGACAGTGGCCCTATAAATTGAGTTCCCAGCAATAAAATACTCGGCTCGTAAATATCTACATCAGAAAAACTGGAACTCAGGAATTGTGATACCCCTTCGCCATCCACACCTAAGTCATCGCCTTGGTTTTCTTCATCGTGGAATCCAGATTGTCTTTGTCCCATCAATACAGATTTTTGTTGCCCAGGATCTTTGCGGTAATAAGCAATAAGCAAGCGCTCACGAAGATAAATGGGCAATGCTACTTTTTGCGTTACGGCATTGGTATCAACATTACTAAAAATAAAACGAAAAGGCCTGAAATACCACTTTTTACGATAACTATCGGTGATATTATTGAGGTTCATTTGTAGTTTTTCGTATTTTTCAAAACTATAAAACGCTAAACCCTCTTTACGATTTTCGTCTTTATGTTTGAATACTTCTTCCACTAAATCAACCGCAGGATTGTTTTTTCGGCTGTATTTTTTTGGTCGAATTGTGATTTCATCCAATTGCGAACTGCCATCTTTCAATAATACCTCCACTTCATTATGTTCTCCTGTTTTAATGTTGATGGTTTGTGTTTCATACCCCACATAAGCCAATTTGATAGACTTATGCGCACGGTCGGTGGACATAAAAAATTTGCCATTTATGTCGGAACGCACCCCAATGCCCACACCATCAAAAGTAATGGTGACATAAGGTAAACCCTCGCCTGTCACTAGGTCTTTGACCATGCCATGGACGGTAGTTTGTGGCTTTTGCGCCAGTAATACCAAAGAGGTGCTAATGAAAAGCGTAAGAAGTAAAAAAAGACGCATATAGAGTAGTTTGCTGTATTTTTAAACAGCAATTAGTACTATGTACTTAACGTTAATATTGAATAGTTAATACGCTACAAAGGTAGGTTTCGTTGCTCAATAGCATTGGGTAAATAAGATCAAATATGTAAGATTTTCGATAAAATGGATATTAGAGCGCAATCCATTAAGCGTTGGTATTTAATTTATTCAGGTACACATAAGAACGGGCAATGGATCACAGGAAAAATAGTCGCATTTTAAAATGGGCTGCTCCCACCTAAATTTAAAAAACGGTGCATCCCTAAATCACACGAGATGCACCGTTCTTATTTCTTGCTTAAAGTTGATTAAAACTTAAAACCAACGGTCATCAAAACATCAATGTTCTTGCTATCTGTTAGCCCTTTGGGTGTATCCGAGCCAGTATAAGGTGAAATAGAGCCGCTTGCAGTACTGCGACGAACCGCCAAGTCCATATAAAATGCTTCTTTACGAAGGCCTGCGCCAAAGGAAATAGCAGAATTAAAACCAGTGTCTGTCACCCTAGGCTTGCCCAATAAATTATAACCCGCCCTCAAACGAAATACATCCAATACGATTTCAGCACCAAGTTTATAGTTCAGTGTGGGCTGCAACGTTCGTTGAATATCTGCGTTGAGATCGCGTTCCATTTTTTGTGTTCCTGCATCATTAAAATTTTTAGTCAGATTAAAACGGCTAGCAGAGTAATCAATATATTCAATATCAGCAGAGATAAATCCTTTGTTTTTGAAGAGAACAGCACCGCCAAATACGCCACGCCAAGGTGTACGCATACTGTAATTAAAGGGTTCTGCTGCTGCTTCATCATTATTCGAATAATCCGTAATGTTCCCCAATTCCGTCTGATCTTGGTACTGGTATTCAAAAGTAGCACTAAAATTGTCCGTTAAATTGAGGAAAGAAGGGGAGTGAATAGCTCCCCCAATCCGAAACGCCTGACTTACCCTAAACGTAGCACCTAATTTTGCATTAAAGCCAATACCATTTGTCTTGACAAAATCGGTATACGTAAGGTTATCAAAATAAGCCACATTACCCTCATAGCCGCCATTAGGATCGCGTTCAGTATAAGTAGCATCTTGTCGATAATTGACAATAGGAATACCAATAGAACCACCGATCATCAATTTTTCCATATAGTTGCCCGCTAAGGACAGGGTCATTTCGCTATTCGTACCGCGTGTACTCACCGCGTGGGTACGGTCGGATGCTGCTGCTGGGCTGTTGATAAAATCATAAGAGGGTACACCATCTTGGAAATAAATCGCTCCAGCATTATAGGCCAGTCCTTCGCCCAGTGGATATAAGTCTTCCGGATTGCCGCCACCTGCTAGGAAAGGACTGGCAATATCGAACCAATTATTTAGGATAGTGCCATTTGCTGAGCCTTCGTAATAGGTTTTTTGGGCAAAATTGCTGAGTTGGTTGTAGCCCAAGCCTACATTGACTGTTCTCCATTTGCTTTTTTCGTTGTGGTTAGTATTGAATACCATTCCAATATTGGCAAAGCGCAATTTACTAGCTTGGTCGTTAAAAGAAGAGGCCCCATCTACGTTCAATTCTGCATTGGTTGAGGAAAAATAAAAGCCAGGTGTGAACATGAATTCATCGCTGCGGAACATGGCTAATCCAGCGGGATTAAGGCTTACTGCCCCAAAATCGGCGCCAAGGGCTGTAAATGCGCCACCAACCCCCGACATACGAGCAGTCCCATAGTTTTGGATTCGGGCATAGCGTATAGCATCGCCTACGTTTTGGGCAAAGGTGCTTTGGGAAAGGGTCAAAAATAAGACCGAAAACAGGAGAAATCTCCAGTATTGTTTATTATAATGATTTAACATTGTCTGATATTGTTTGAAGTTTTTTTGGGGCTTTATAAATGAAAAGGGTGGAAAATGGCGTGTATCACCGGTTTCCCACCCTAATATTTGATTGTAGCACTATAAATAATAGGTACTACGTCATTGCTTATTTATCCTCTACCGCCGCCACGTTTGCTACTTCCACCGCTGCTACTGCCTTTAGAGCTATCACTACCACCGCCACCGCGACTTGGTGATGGTTCACTACGACTTGGGCGAGATTCGCTTCTACTTGGTGTAGGCTCGCTGCGGCGCGTTTCTGTTGGACGTGTTTCGCTGCGTGTTGGGCGAGATTCTTTTTGGCTGGACTCACTACGACTTGGGCGCGTTTCTGCTGGAGTACGTTCTGTACGTGCTTCCCTTGTTGGGCGTGTTTCTGTTGGACGTGTTTCAACAGGTGCGCGTTCGGTGCGTACTTCGCGATTTGGGCGTGTTTCTGCTGGACGCGTTTCGCGAGAAGTGCGCGTTTCAACTGGAGCACGTTCTGTTCGTGTTTCGCGGCTTGGATTGGCATCCACTGGAGCAGTATTGCGTCCTGTGCGGGTAGGCTCAGTCGTTTTTCCTCGTTCGCTCACACCTACGGGCGCGGGGGGTACAGTAGTTCGACCAGTATTGTTTTTGCGCTCTACTTGACTACCTGGTTCAGCATCACGAACTACACGGCCATTTGGGCGAGCAAGTTCGACTGATGGTACATTGGTTTGGTTAGTGGCTAAACGACCATTTGTATCTTTAATACGGGTAAAACCTTCAACACTGGTACCTCCACGACGAGGGCCTGTATAGGTTTTGGGCTGATATCCGCCAGAATTGCCATTAGAACTCCCATTATTAGAACTGTACCAATTATTATTGTTGTTGTAGTTACTATAATATGGATTGTATCCATTCCAAGTCCAATATGGATCGTAATAATAATTATTTACGACACAGGGGTTATTCCAAGGATTGTTCCAAGGGTTATTCCAAGAGTTGTAGTAGCCTCCACCACCCCAGCCATAAGGATTACCCCATGAGTTGAAAGCATAAGGATTACCCCAGCCCCAACCTACATTGAAAGCACTACGCCTGCGCCAGCGGCGATAAGACCAATAATCATCGAAGCCTGATACATAAATGGACGAGCCCGGAAGATAATATGGATCATAGTAGTACATATCTACATAAAATGGATCGTAATAATCCACTACCACATTGCGGCGGTTGTGGAATCGGCGGACACGAGATGAATACTCATAAGCGTATTCGTCTTCGTCGTCGTAGTAACCATCGTCATTGGCTACACTTGTTACACTACCGTTGTTGTCATACTCATCAGCGTATGTTTCGGTGGTAGTTGTAGTGGTGGTGGTAGTCGTAGTTGACTGGGTCACTTTTGGGCGTGGGGCAGAAGGATCGTAGTAAAGATCGTCCTGCGCTGCTACTGGACTTGCTGAAAAAACTGCAAGAATGACCATCCAGATACCGAGGGAAAATTTGAGTATGCTTCTCATGGCAACAAAATTTTTAATTGTAAAAGTAACAAGTTTTGGCTATAGCCTGTTTCCGAGGCAAATTTATTACCTTTGCACCCGAATTTTTGGTTAAAACCTATTTAATTAGGTATGATTTTATAGTTAAAGTTTGTCAAAACGGTATTTTTTAAAGCCATTTATGTTAAATTATTAATTCGTTTTAATTTATTGCTAGAAAAATACGCTTTTTAAGTTCTTTTTTGCTGTTCAAAAATGCTTTCGGAACTTAATCCAAGAATAACTTATTATCACTTATTAGATGGATTTGACCCCATAAAGTTACATCATTAATTCTTAATTTTTTGCAAAAGATATACAATTTTATCAAATAATTTATAAGATGGCAAAGGAGATAACACCTCGATCGGAAAACTACTCACAATGGTACTTGGATATTGTCCAAAAAGCACACCTTGCAGATAACTCACCTGTAAGGGGGTGCATGGTGATTAAGCCTCATGGTTACGCTATTTGGGAGAAAATGCGTGATGCGCTGGATGCTATGTTTAAGGAAACCGGACATGTCAATGCGTATTTCCCATTATTTATTCCAAAGAGTTTTTTAAGTAAGGAGGCCAAGCATGTAGATGGCTTTGCACAGGAATGTGCTGTAGTGACACACTACCGCTTAAAAACGATTGGGGAAGGAGAAAATCGGCAGGTCGTAGTAGATCCTGAGGCTAAATTAGAAGAAGAACTGATTGTTCGGCCTACTTCGGAAACCATTATTTGGAATACATACCGAGATTGGATACAGAGCTACCGCGATTTGCCACTTTTGATTAATCAATGGGCTAATGTGGTGCGTTGGGAAATGCGTACGAGACCATTCTTACGCACAGCAGAGTTTTTGTGGCAAGAAGGACATACGGCACACTCAACCGCTGACGAAGCAATGTTTGAAACCCGTCAAATGTTAGATGTATATGCAAAGTTTGCAGAGGAATTTATGGCGATGCCTGTTATTAAAGGCATAAAAACTGAAAACGAACGATTTGCTGGTGCGGAAGAGACCTTTTGTATCGAAGCAATGATGCAAGATGGCAAAGCATTACAAGCAGGTACTTCTCATTTTTTAGGTCAAAATTTTGCCAAAGCGTTTGATGTACTCTTTTTAAATAAAGACAACCAGAAAGAACACGTTTGGGCAACTTCATGGGGCGTTTCTACCCGGTTGGTTGGTGGCCTCATTATGACCCACTCCGATGATAGTGGCTTAGTGTTGCCTCCGCGTCTTGCGCCGATCCAAGTAGTGATCGTACCTATTCCGAAACCAAGCCTCGAATTGAGCGAAGTAGCTGATAAAATAGCACTTTCTTTGCGTAAGCGCGGTATCTCCGTAAAAATTGACAATGACGACCAAAATCGTCCAGGTTTTAAGTTTGCAGAGTACGAAATGATCGGTGTACCTGTTCGTCTAGGCTTGGGCGCTCGCGATATCGCTGCCAATCAAGTAGAAGTAGCACGTCGTGATACTAAAGAAAAGCAAAGTGTTTCTTTGGACGGCATTGATGTCCATATTGAGCAATTATTGGAAGATATTCAGCAAAACCTGTTTAACCGTGCTAAACAATACCGCGATGAGCATATTACAAAGGTGGATAACTGGGATGCTTTTGTAGAAGTGCTTGAAGTGAAGGGTGGTTTTGCCTATGCTCATTGGGATGGCACTACGGAAACAGAATTGGCAATTAAAGAAAAGACCAAGGCAACGATCCGTTGTATTCCATTGGACAATGATACCGAAGATGGTGTTTGTATCATGTCGGGTAAGCCAAGTACTCGTCGTGTATTATTCGCGAAAGCATACTAATGATGATGTCGGCCAAAGAAATTTTTAATGCTATGTTCGCCAACGATCATTTTAGTCAATGGCTGGGTATATCGTTGGTGTCTGTTGATGAGGGTACTTGTACTTTAGCCATGACAGTTCGTCGTGAAATGTTGAATGGTTTTGGTATTGCCCATGGTGGCATTAGTTTTTCTTTGGCCGATAGTGCTTTCGCTTTTGCCTGTAACTCGCGCGGAAGGCATACTGTGTCTATACACTGCACCATTGAACACGTTACAGCAGTACAATTGGGAGATGTGCTTACCGCGGTAGCTACTGAGGAACAAGTGGGTAACACTATTTCCAATTACTCTATTAAGGTGACAAAGGGAGATGGAAGTGCAGTGGCCTTTTTTAGGGGAGTAGCGTACCGGAAGAAAAATCTGTGGGAAAAAGAGTAGGTTTTGATGGGGCATAAAAAAAGCCCTCCCAGCATTACTGCGGCGAGGGCCATCCCAAAAAACCGATTACGTCACAAATTTACATGTAGAGCATGGAAATGACATGCTGTTTTTGGATATATTTTTCCACTTTTGATGGCTCAAGACAGTTAATGATTTTTTTTTTACAAAGAGTAGGGGTTTTGTAATCGAGAGATGTCTTATAGGTTATTGTTCGTGTGTAAAAGAGTAAAAGTAAAGATTTTTTTAAAATTTTACATTTAAAAAGCCGCTTTGAACATCAAGTTCAAAGCGGCTTTTTAAATGTAAAATAAAGAATCTATAAACTACCTATTTGGTCACTACTAGTCTTTTTACAAGTGTACCTTTTGAAGTTTGTATGGTTACGAAATACAAACCTGCTTCAAGTCTATCAGTAGATATATTCATTAAATTATCGCCGGAATACATTTCTACAAATTTTTGAAAACAAAGCCGACCAGAGGCATCGTTGATAGTGAGCATCATATCAATAGATTCGCTGCTGTTTACACCTAAAACAACTGAATTGCCACCAGCAACAGGGTTTGGTGTTAGTGATATATCGGCTACGCGCTCCAGTTCATTGGTCGCAGAAAGGTTCTTTGTCTTAAATACAGCAGGTGGCAAAGAAGCGATCGATTTACAAACGTCCCACTCACTATAAGGCGTTACCCGCCAGTACATCGTTTTATTATTAGGGATATTCTTGGTAATCTTTAACGAAGTAATATTGTCGTAAACAAAAGCAGAAGAGAATACTACTGAAAAATATGGAGAAGTAGAGACTTCAACATAATAGAAAGTAGCATTATCCACTGGAGCCCACTCCAATACGATATTATTATACTGTTGTATGGAGGAATCTATTGGGGAAAGATAGGTTACCTTGGCATCATCTGCCACTAAACCGCCAAAATCAAACGTTTGTAGATAACTGATATGCTCCGTAAATAGGTTGGTGCGCATGGCTTCAATTTGCTCTTCTGTGAATCGGCTAGCACATGCGTCTAGTGAATAACTCATATACAAAGAAGCATCCGAGCGAAATACGACGCCGTCAGGATCTTTTTGAGTAACCGTGCTGAATTGTTGCGCATCGCAGTTCCACCTATAGTTAAGGTAATCTGGACGTGTGTCACAGAAGCGATCACCAGAATCATAACAATTTGAGCCATCCATTTTTTCTACAGGATAACCATCCCATTCTAAGGGAGCAGGTTGGTTAAAAGTCCAATTATGTCCTTCCCATCCAAAAAAAGGATGCGGTAAGGAAAAATGGTGCCCTGCTTCGTGTGCCCATGTTGAATTGCCCGGGTTGGAGCATCCTGTACCTAACACGATGGCATCCAGCCAAGAATAGCCGCAATTGCCAGCCGGATCGGCTACAACATAGCAGTTCAACCGATCGGGGATACGTGTAGATTCAATCATATCTTTTCCTCCGTCCCAATCATGGTTGTACCACAAAGACTTGGCGTGGTAAACAAACGGCTCACCAGGCGAAAAGTAAAAATAGATCCTTGCTGGTGCATATTGCTCGTTAAGTTCGCAAAGAATTCGGAAACAATCCTTTTCCTCGTAGAAACTAGTGGCGTTATCAGGGCCTACCAAATGCATTGTCACAGGCACATAAAGCATCGTAGAGTCATCATTACGTAAACTAGAAATTTCTGCTTTATGGTCATGGTACCACGTAAGCCAAGGAGAATAACCATGTGTCCCACACCAATCTTGAGGAATAGTGGGGTTAATTTGCTGTGCGGAAAGCATCCGTAGTGACAGCAGGAGTAAAGCAGTGAAATAGTAGTTTTTAGTCAGCACGATTATCAATTAAATTTAGAGATGCAAAGTTGAGATAAATTATGCTAAGTATATGCCAAATCACGCACGACACTTTTTAGGAATTTATTGTTTTTTGTATTTGGTGCTTGTGTCGTCCGAGATGATAAATAAAAAAACGAAGCATGTGCGTCCAGCCAATAATCCCTGCTCTGGGGTGTTTAAAAACGGAACGAGTAGCAATATCTGGTGATAATTCGAGTAAAAAATCATCCCATTTTTTCCGCGATTCCAGCCAGCGTTGTTGGGTTTCGGCCATCGTTGCATCTGTAGGTAAGTCTTCGGAGGTTTGTGGGGGGGCTTTGAATTTGAGCGGTGTAGCCAGCACTGCAATCATTAAATTGTATCGAAATGCCTCTTTAATACCAGTTTTTGGAAATTCGGTACCAAATGACATCTTTTTTTTCAGATATACTAATGCTTTCTCTTCTATATAAATCAAATGGTATATATTTTGGAAGGCACTCCATCCGCCTGTTTTGGAAGGTTGGTTCAATGCTGCATCATCGAATCGGGATAGATCCTGGAGCAGGTTTTGTATATTTGAGGTGTATTTGGCATTTAGGCGTAGTATTTTTTCCTTCATGTGGAGACGCAGTTTGATGAAAATTGGGCTAAAAGTAGTATTCCTTTATTAAGACAGCACGAAAATTATCAAAAATGTACGTTTTTCACTACCTTTGTGCTTATTCAATCCCAGTATTTTATCAAAAACACGCATTTATGTTCACAGGGAAGATGTTCGATAAAAGCCAAACGCATTTGAGTGTTTTGTGTGCTTGGGTCATGCGTATGCTTTTGGTTCAGAAACTAAACAATCCATTTGGGCTTGGATTAATTTTGCTGTTGTCTGTACCCATTGCCTATTTATTGGCACAATTTGATCTAAAAGTGAGTGCCCTTATCTTTGGTATATTGGTAGGGCTTCCTTTGGTGTTCCTGTGCTTGGTCCAGCCGTCGGTTGGATTAGGGATGATGTTGTTTACGGCAGTTTTGGTTGTTTTTGGAGCCAAGTTTACTGGTGCTCCTATTGGAACGTTATTGGATTTACTGATTTTGGTCAGCGCAGTAGGGATATTGTTGCGGCAAATCAGGGAGCGAGATTGGAGTTTTGTGAAAAATCCACTCTCCTTAATGATTATGGTGTGGTTGTATTATAATATCTTGCAAATACTCAACCCCGGTGCGGAATCCAAAATGGCGTGGTTATATACAGTACGGAGTGTGGCGATTCAGCAAATCGTGTTTTTCATAGGGGCTTATGCCTTTAAGGATAATTTAAAGGCGTTATTGTTTTTGTTGAAATTTATACTTGGCCTCTGTTTTTTAGGTGCGATATATGGGCTTAAACAGCAATATTTTGGGTTTAGTGCGGCGGAAGAGGCTTGGATATATGCTGATCCTAAACGTTTTGAATTGTATTACCAATGGAATATGATGCGTATTCCTTCTTACTGTTACGATCCCACTACATTTGGTATATTGATGGCTTGCTTTGCAATGATGTGCGTTGTATTGTTGGTTGCTCCCACACGGGTATGGCAAAAAATATTGCTAGGTATTGGTTTTATTTGCTCTATGTGGGTAATGGGCTATACTGGTACAAGAACTGCGTTTGTATTAGTCCCTGTTGGTGCTGTATTTTATGCCGCAATGACGCTCAATCGAAATGTACTGATTGCTAGTTTGTTTTTTGCTGTTTTAGGTGCTGGATTTATCATGAAATCTAGTTCTAGCGGGGTTGTTTACCGTATACAATCGGCATTTAAGCCGAAAGAGGATGATTCCATGAACCTACGTTTGGCCAATCAGAAAAAGATACAACCTTATATACAAGGGCATGCAATGGGGGGCGGATTGGGTAGTTGCGGAGTATGGGGTGAGCGTTTTAATCCAGATAGCGAACTTTCCCATTTTCCACATGACTCCTCTTTTGTACGGATGGGCGTAGAGCTCGGATGGATTGGCCTAATACTTTATACCTTACTCCATTATTTTGTACTCCGAACAGGGTTATACTATTATATTCGGTGCGAAGACCCAATGATTAAAGCCATTTATGCAGGTATTTCTACATGGTGTTTTATGCTTGCTGTGGCTTGTTACGCGCAGGAAGCGATTTTACAATTGCCTATGAACGTTATGTATAATATATTTTTAGCAATTTTGGTGAGTTTAAAACGATTTGACCCTGCCTATCGGTGAAAGGTAAAATAGACCTGTTTTAGACAGTATTGGGAATTAGTTGAGTTTTTTTAATTCTTCTAACATTTTTATTTCGTCTCCCTGTAAATATCCTTTTTTTCTCCATACCAATTGGCCTTTTTTGTCAAATAAAAAAACTTGTGGATACCCATTCAATCCTCCGGGCATTATACTTCTGAAGGCGCGAATCCGATCCCAAAATACTGGGAATGCGTATTTTTTAGTCGCGAGGCGTTCCTCAATTTTGCGAAAGCGTTCCGCTAAATCCATAGAGACTGCTACGATTTCGAGGCCATATTCTTTTTTCCAAGTTTCGTAATTTAAGTTATAGGCGTCTAATTCGTTGGCGCAAGGAAAGCAGGTAGTCAACCAAAAAGCAACAAGTGTTGCATTATTTTTTTTTGAAAAAATTTCAGTGCTTTCCACTACTGTGCTGTCTGGCTTGTATAAAGAAAGGTTAAAAGGGAACGGCTCAGTGGGTTGCTCAACGGTAGTCGATTGAGAAAAAACGGCAGAAGCAACTGCGGTAATAATAAAAACAAGGATCAAATAGCGCATAAAATAACAATATTTTTTGTGCAAAATTCTGAAATAATTGGACGAAAGCACCTATTCTGATGTGACTAAGCGCAAGTTTAACGTCACATTAACGATTTGTAAAAATGAAATCAATCATTTCACTCAAAAATGGACAACTAGCACCTAAACCTATTTAAAAGAATAAGAACAGAGAAAAGAAGCTAACATTATATTTTTAATAGAATTTATTAGGTTTTAGTTTAAAAATTGGGTAATATCATAAAATTTCCGTCTCTTTGCAGCTGATTTTAAAATTTTAAAGTTTTTGGTTAGCTCAACAAAGAAAATAACGGAATTAACGGACAGTGAGGTCATAGCACGGTTTCGTTTGGCGCAGGATCAAGCCTATTATACCATTCTTTACCGAAGGTATGCATCTAAGGTATTTGCCAAATGCTACTCTATGCTCTCTGATGACGGTATGGCCAGAGACGCAACACAGGAGATTTTTATTAAAATCCTAATGAACCTCTCTAAGTTTAACGAGCAGTCCTCTTTTTCTACATGGATATATTCGATTACTTATAATTTTTGTATAGATATCATCCGGAAAAAGAAAAAATTACAAATTCTATATACAGAAGATGTAAGCCGTATCAAAAACGATGCGGATGATAATATCTCCGATAGTGTACTATTGGAGATGAAACAAGAACGATTGGCTACTGTCATGGATTTACTTCCCCCCGGAGATAAGGCCATATTATTGATGAAGTATATTGATGACTTGCAAATCAAAGATATAGCAGAATCATTAGACAAAACAGAAAGTGCCATTAAAATGCAGATCATGCGGGCTAAAATAAAAGCGCAAAATCTGCATGATGAAATTTATGGTAAGGATGCAATAGAAGAAACCGATTTATAACATTTAACTAGTCATGCGTATGGAAATGAATAATTTTCAAAAACTGATTCAGGAACGAGAAGATTTATGTCCACCCGAATTAGAGTATCAAGTGATGCGTCAAGCATCTACTATGGGACATTTTGGTGATATGGTAAGTCTTTTCGTGCTCAATACAATGGCTACCGTAGTCCATATTGTAACAGGCGGCGAAGAGCCAAAATGCTTACATGACAAACGGCAGCGGATAGCTGCCGAAATGGACGAGCGATTGTGGAGGCAACCAAATATGGGCGATGAACCATTGCCCGAAGCGTACGGTACCCGTAAATGGGTCGTACCACAATCTCATTAATTCGTTAACTAAGTTTGATTAGTTAGCAAAAAGAGACAGTTCAAATATCTATTGCCCAAATAATGGATATTTGAATTGTTTTTTTTAATATGCTGTAAACTTAAAAACAGTGTATTTAATTTTTTTTTAATAATATTTTTATGCTACTGCTATTTTCAATTTGGACTGATGTGATTGAGCCTATCTATAAAGGTTTGATGAGCCAGTTTATCAATGGGATCTCTACAGGTATTCCTAAGTTGCTTTCCGCAATCATTATTTTTGTTATTGGTTTAGCCATTGCAAAAACAGTAAAAAAAGTGGTTGCAAAGCTATTAAATTCAATAGGTATTGATCGTTTTGCAAAACGTATTAACGAAATTGATTTAGTAAAAGGAACAGGAGTAGAAGTACAGTTGTCCGATCTTGTTGCGCGTATTGTACACTTTTTTATCGTATTTATGTTTACGATGATGACAGTAGATGTGTTGAATATTACGGCAATTTCTCAGTTAATGAAAGATGCTTTTGATTATTTACCATCTTTGCTCACCGCAGGTGTCATCTTGATGTTGGGGCTTTTTATCTCCGATCTATTAAAAGGTATTACTGTTGCTGCATGTCAGTCCTTAGGTATTCCATCGGCAAAAGTAATTGGGGGAGTTGTCTTTTATTTTTTATTTATTTCGATAGCAGTAAGTGCCCTTTCACAGGCCAAAATAGAGACATCATTTATTGCAACCAATTTAACAGCAATTATTGGTGCCGGTGCTTTGGCTTTTGCAATTGGGTATGGCTTAGCGGCTAAGGAGTTGGCAGCCAATTATTTAGCAAGTTATTACAATAAAAGTAAAATCCGTGTAGGCGACGAAATTATTGTTGATAACTATAAAGGGAAAGTGGTTTTGATTGATAATACTTCCCTTATTTTGCAAACCAATGATCGGGCTATCATTGTGCCATTGAGCAAGCTGACGAATACAGCCGTTCAAGTTTTTTATCCTCCTGTGCAAGAAGGACAAAAACAAGTTGAAGGAGGAAAATAATACTGTTTTTTACTTTTAAAATATTACCCTTCATTTTTAAGTGTCAGGACTCAATTCATCGCCACTTTGAACGGTGGCTTTTCCGTCTATACGGCTTTGAGTAGCTTCCCGAAAACTAGCCATTTTTGAGCAGACTGCGCTGCTATTAGCCTTAGAATGGATTAGATTATAAAGACTAAAAATGCCTGCGTTCATTCCTACCAATTAATTTTGTCCAGATACTTATTGGGTTTACAAACTACTTTGATTGAGTATTAAGTATTGCTTTGGATTTAGAGGAGATTATCATCATTGCTTTATGGGTTTAGAGATAAAGGCATGATCTTGTAAAACCGCTGTCGTTTTATTTTTATCTAAACTTTGGTCATGTGCTTGAAACTTTTGTATAATTTTTCGTATCAATGATGGTTTAGAATTTATCCGTCATTTTAATTACTTGGACACCATTAATTACAATTTTGAACTTGGTCTTTTCCGCTTATACTACGCCATTTACCGCCTATCTGCCTTAAAAATGGTTCGTCTAGCCGAAAAATACCTGCGTTCATTTCTACCAATTAATTATGGACAAATACTTATAATAGTTTTTACACTAAAACAGTGTACTATTCATGTTGTAAATAGATTTTGTCAGGCTTAATAAAACTGATGAGGCCTTACATGGATCACTGTTTCAAAATAACACAATATTACAATAAAACAAATTTAATTTTTTATGAAGCACATTAATTTACTTTTACTTTTGGCTTTCTTATTGGCAGGTACAGTAATTTCAGCACAATCGGATGAGGAAAAGAAAACTATGGCAGCCAAAGAAGCTGCTGCAAAGGCAGCATTGGGTTGGAAGAGAGGTGGAAGTTTGGGTCTTGATCTGTCAGGTTTAGGCTTAAAGAATCCGCGATTAGGCGCTGGTCTTAACAAGTTTGGCTATGGCGGTGTATTAAACCTTTTTGCAACCAATAAAGGAGAAAAGATTTTTTGGGATAACAGTTTCTCTTTGTTGCTTTCTGCGTTACGCATAGGCGGTAAAGACCAACCATTTCAAAAAAGCAATGATATTTTGCGTCTTAACTCGCGCTATGGATATAATCTTATTAAAGATAAATTATTCTTAGCGGTCGATGCTGCAACAGAGTCCCAATTGTTACCTACATATACAGGTAATTTATTGAATGGTACCGATGATGCTTTATTGTCAAAGTTTTTGTCACCTGCACGTATTTCTGTAGCACCAGGTATTGATTTTCGTCCAAATGCCCACATG
>JAAFHO010000339.1 GCA_013297575.1 Chitinophagales bacterium | reverse complement strand
GTTGCCTACATTAATTACAGGATTTACCTTGTCTTGTGTAACCACCACCGATGCTTGACCTGTACAGCCATTCGCAGGTGTAGTTACTACAAGGGTATAGGTACCTGGTTCGTCCACCAATGGGTCTTTTTCATCGGTATTAAAGCCTGCTGGTCCTGTCCATGCCCAAGTCACATTCGGTTTATTAGCCTCGCCAGTAAGTCCAATTACGGGATCAGTACAGGTCAGTTGGCCGCCCGTTACCGTTACTATTGGTATGTTTTGATCTGGAGTAACAGTAGCCGTTGCACTGGAAGTACAGCCGTTGAGGGTATTAGTGATGACCAAAGTATATATACCTGGTTGGCTTACCGTTGGGGTTGCGACTGGGAAAGTCTCTCCGCTTGGAGAAGTCCACAAATAAGTTACGCCTGTTGTTGTAGATGCACCTTTTAATTGGACACTTGGCTGGCCACAAGTAACTTGGCCGCCTAGCGCTGAAATATTTGGAGCCACCTTGTTCTCTACTACCGTGATATTAAAAGTAGAAGTACAACCATTACTTGGATCTTTTACGACTACAGTATAGCCTCCTGGCTTATTAGTCGTTGGATCTTGTAATGTAGAAGTAAATGGTACTGGACCCGTCCAATTGAATTGTGCATTTGTTACGTTAGTGGTAGCGTCAAGGGTGATTACAGGCTCAAGACAAGTAATCGTTTTGGCCGTTACTGTAATAGTTGGCAGACTTGGATTTGAACTAACGGTGGCAGTAGCAGATGCAGTACAACCGTTTCCTGGATCAGTCACCACTACAGTATAGGTACCGGCGATACCTACTGCGGGGTCTTGCACTGGGAATGTAAGACCAGTAGGTCCAGTCCATAGATACGTTGCATTTGCCACATCAGAACCTCCATTTAATGAGATTGTTGGATTATTACAATCCAATATACCACCACCCGATTGTAATGCTCCTGGGGGAACAATATTTTGGGTCAATGTAATAGGAACAATCGTGATACAACCATTTACGGTAGAGGTCACTTGAAACTTATACTCGCCAGGTTCTGTGGCCGCAATTGTGGCAGCAGTGCTTGTTGTATTGTCTGGGCGTGTCCATTGTAAGGTTGTATTAAGTGTACCCGTAGTACCAGTCAGGTCGATAGAGGTTACATCACAAGTCAACAGAGTTGTGCTATTATCGATATCTGCGTTGGGCGATTGCGTATTGGCCAATACTTCTGCCATTGCAGTACTTGTACAGCCATTTGTCCCCTTTATGGTTACGGTGTATGTCCCAGCAGTAGTTACGTTCGGGTTTTGTTGGTTTGAGGTGAAAGTGCCAGGACCTTCCCATTTGTACGAAACACCTGGCGTACTTGAACTACTGGTGATAACAGCAGC
Organism: Chitinophagales bacterium; assembly: GCA_013297575.1. Taxonomy (GTDB): domain Bacteria; phylum Bacteroidota; class Bacteroidia; order Chitinophagales; family Saprospiraceae; genus M3007. The sequence goes on along the minus strand of JAAFHO010000339.1, from coordinate 5,133 downwards.
ACCTGATATACAGTCGAGGGTAGCTCCTGTTGTGGTGACTGCTGCTGGTGGTGCGAGGTCGGATACTTGTGCAAATGTAGCCGTTGACTTACAGCCGTTAGGTCCTGTAGTTACCACTGAATAAGTACCTGCAACCAGCGCTACTATATCTGGACTTGATGCACTATTCACGTTAGGACCAGACCAGTCGTAAGCAATACCGGATGTTGTATTTGCCGTTAAAGTGGCCTCTGTGGTATTACAATTGATGATATTACTCGAAACGATAGCGGCACCAGGGGCAATCGTATCAATTGCTACTAGGGCAGATGCTGTTTTAGTACAACCATTAGGCCCTGTTACAGTAAGGATATAAGTACCATTTACTGTTACCGATGGAGTAGTTGTTGGCGGCAAGCCACCTGACCATGCCAAAGTACTACTAGATGTAGTTGAGCCACCTGTGATATTAATCGAAGGGAAATTACAACTCAAAGTACCACCGGTAGCCGTTGCATTTGGAGCGACGATATCTTGCGATACCGAAGCAACTGCTGTTTGCGTACAACCATTATTAAGTGTTACGGTCACTGTGTAATTACCTGGTGCTGCTACACTGATGTCTTGTGTAGTAGAACCATTATTCCAAATAACACCCTGAATAGTATTACCCAATGGATCGATGTTTGGAGTAACCGTTGAGTTCAATACCGTACAAGTAAGTTCTACGGGCGAAGCAATTGTTATATTTGGTTTGTCTTTGTTTTCGGTTACAACGGCTGTTGCGCTGCTGGTACAACCATTCGCTCCCGTAACTATTACTACATAGTCGCCTGTTACACTTACTGTTGGGTTTTGGGTGGACAAGTTGAGTCCCTGCCAAAAGAAGGTTGTATTTGGCGTACTTGATACACCACTCAACGCGAGGCTGGTATTTGAACAAGTCAATATACCTCCTGTGGCAGTTGCATTAGGCGTCGCAATATCTTGGTTTACAGTGATTGAAGCCGTTGAAGAACAACCGTTAGGGGCTGTTGCCTTCACAGTATAAGTGCCTGGATCAGTTATAGGTGGGCTCTGCTGAGAAGTGGGCTGGAATCCTACTGGTCCAGTCCAATTAAATATGGCTGGTACTGTGGACGTAGTAATAATCGTTACAACCGGAACTGCACAGGTGAGGGTGGCAGCAGCCGTTGTTAACACAGGAATACCCTGATCCGCTAATACATTAGCCACAGCGGTAGAAGTACAGCCGTTTGAAGCAGTTACGGTTACGGTGTACATACCGGGGCCGGTTACATTCAAGATAGCACCTGAACCACCACCTGGCCATGCATAGGTCACGTTATTTATGGGGGAACTAGCCGCGAGGTTGAGGCTCGACATACTACACGTAAGTGTTGCATCCTGTGTAGCCGCACCTGGAACATCCGTATCCAGTTCTACGAATGCTGTTGCAACAGCAGTACATCCATTGGCTGGGTTGAGGACAGTTAGTGTATAAAGGCCATTTTGCGTGATCATTTGTGTTTGGCTAGATGGATTTGGCAACGGAGTACCATTAAACGTCCAAGTAAAGGTAACACCTGGCGTAGTAGAAGCACCAGAGATCATTGCATTCGCATTCAAGCAGTTGATGGTATCGCCCACAACAGTGAGATTTGGAATATTTGCATCAGGCACTACAGTAGTTGTTGCTGTAGTTGTACAGCCATTTGCTGCAGTTACCACGAGTGTGTAAGTACCCACTGTTGATACATTGATATTTTGACCAGTAAAAGGTGTATTACCCGGGCCTACCCAAGAATAGGCAACACCAGCAGTACTTGAATTACCGGAAATACCTACGGTATTAACTCCACAGCTGATTGTTGCACCTGTTGCTGAGGCATTAGGAGCGGCAAAGTTACCATTAGCGAGTGCGACTGCGGTGCTTGTACAACCATTACCAGCAGTTACAGTTACGGTGTAAGGGCCAGGAAGGTTTACGTTTGCTATTGCAGAATTGATTGTATTACCACCAATCGACCAAGCATACGATACGCCACCTGTAGTGGAGTTCGCAACCACATCAGAGTTGGGCGTATTACAACTTAGCGTTACGCCTGTAGCAGTTGCATCGGGGATTGTTGTATTACCGGTAACCGTCGTTGTAGCAGTACTGGTACATCCATTTGCGCCTGTTACTGTTACGGTGTAAGTCCCCGCTAGATTTGCCATAGGCGACTGCCCATTACCTACTAAACCTGGACCTGACCAGTTATAGGTAGCAGTGCTTGCTGGCGAGTTACCGTTGAGGGTAACCATCGGCGTTGGGCAACTAATGATACCATTTGCTGCTGCGAGTGCTCCTGGAAGTGCGATATCCTGCACAACTGTAGCAGAAGCAACCGTTGTACAATTGTTGGATATATCCGTAGCGGTTACCACATAAACACCAGGGGCTGTTACATTAAGGGTTGCTCCAGTACCAGAAGCAGGACCACTCCATGCATAGGTTGCAGTGGCGGGTGCGGCGACACTGGCACTTATTTGTTGTGATGGTGATGTACAGTTCACTAATGCACCTACAGTCGTAACTGTTGGCGGCGTGGTATTACCGACGATAGTTGCATTTGCAGTAGAAGTACAACCGTTCAGGCCACTCGTTACTGTTACCGTGTAAATACCACCTGTAGTTACAGTTGGTGATTGGATATTAGGGTTTGATACACTTCCGCCCCAAGAAAAGGATGGGTTTGGGGCATTGGTAGTGACACCGATTTGGATTGGTCCAGAGGCACATCCGATTACACCGTTAACACCTACCGCAGTTGGTGGCGTAGTATTACCAGTGATCGTTATAGTATCTGATTTGGAGCATTGGATAGCACCAGCACTCATTGTTGTTGTGAGGGTATAAGTACCTGGTGTGGTCACCACGATGGAATTACCATTACCCACTGACGCATTAGATGGAAGGATACGCCATACTTTTACACTCACTCCTGGGAAATTGGGGGATGCCGCAGAATTAAGGGTTACAGAATTATTGTTACAAGACAAAATGCCGGAACTCGTGATATCAGCAACTGGCGACAATACATTCAAGGTAAGGTTCACAGTACTGTCACAACCACGGTAAGAATCGCAGGTTTCCATATAAAGACCTTGATCGCAGAATTCTTGACCGCAGATTGAAACGCAAGTACCAGTACATACATATTTTGTCTGATTTGTGATGATCTTAGCCAATACTTGCACTGATTGTTTTACAAGACTATCACAACCTTGATAAGAAGTATAAATGTTTTGGTAATTACCAGTTACATTTACTTCATCGCCCCAAGGGAGTATATAAGGTGCATCCTCGTTACAAACAATTGCTTTGTTAAGTTGAGTAGGCGGAAGTTGCTGAACATTAATTGTTTTGCATCTTAATGTCCCTGTAGAACATGAATTGGAAGGTTCTACACAAATATTGATATTTCCTGTGACACCAGGGGGATAAGTTACTACTACTGTACGTCCACCGGGTGCTTCAAAAGTAACTGGGCCTTCCAAGCCATTAAAGAGTACGCCTGGAGTAGTACTGGACCAAGTATAAAAACCTGCATTGGTAACAAGTGGCAATGAATACGTACCCGAACCACCTGGGCAGCCCGTAGCAGGGCCACTAATAGTACCCGATGCGCCAACGACCAAAGGTAATATTGGCGGGGCTACTGTAACAGTTACATTACATTCGTCACCACCATAGCCGTCAATTAACAAATAGTAGTTACTTCCTGGGGTAGTTACTGCTGTTGCTGTTTGGGGCGTGGTACCACAACCGCCACACCCCCCATTGCAAGCGATGGGGGCATCGTTACAACCTGCAGGATAAACAGCCAACTGGACACCATCACCTAATGTACACCCACTAGGAGTTACGGTGAAGGTAATACCTGTAGAACTCGCGATAAAACCATACCACTGGTCATTATTGATGACAGAACCGGGGCAAAATTGTGCTCCACTTGGTCCAAAACCGGCCGTACTTCCAGTAAAAGTCGAAAAAGTACAACTGATACAAGCTGATGGACAGTCTTCTGCTGGCTCGGTTCCGCTCGCACATGGCTCAGGGATGGCAACTTGCGCAATTGCTGTCCATGTAGAAAACAACAATACGCAAAGAATAAGTAAATTTTTGAACATAAACATCCGTAGTTTTAGCAAATTGCTTCTTTTGCTATTAATGTGATCGTAAAAAAAATTGGATTAAAAAGAACCTCTTTCGACAAATAGATTAGAATTGGGTTCAAAACAAATCGGTTATTGATTATCTTATAACGGTAATATCACCGGTAAATACTTCTATTTCGCCATCTTTGAACAATACTGCTACTGTCCATACAAATACAGCTGGTTGTGCGACACGGTTGTCAATGGTACCATTCCAACCTTTATTAAGGTCGCCTGGTTGAAAATTGGTTGTCTCGTGTATCTGAGCACCCCATCGGTCGAAAACCTTAAAATACTTGACTTCTGCCACATCATTGCCCCCAAAGACCGTTGCAATATTATTTTCGCTGCCTGATGGGTAAATAATATTTGGAACATACACGTTTCTGCGCCGATCTACTGTGTATTCCATACGATCATTTGCGACACATCCATTTGAATCTCTTATAAATACTTGAATACCGCCAGATCGAATGGGAACAAACTTTTGAGTAGTGGTACCTACCCCAGTACTATCTACCAATGGAGTCCAAATGATGGTATCCAACTGTGCCAAACTGGATAGGTTCAAAAGTGCCTTAATAGTAGCAGTATCACCTAATTGATAATGGGTATCAAGCCCCAATTCAGCTAACAACTGGGGAGGCTCTACTACTTCAATATTATCTATTACAGAGGTGCAACCATTAGCATCGGTGACTTCGATCGTGTAAATTCCTGCTGATAATGGGCCGAATTGCATTGAACTACTAAATGAAGCACCATTAATGGACAGTAAATAGGGCGGAGTTCCGCCTTCTATCGCTGTTACCTGAATTTGACCATCTTTTTCACCGAAGCAGGAAATAGGTTGTTTTAATAGATCTTTGATAATTGGTTGTTCTAAATTTGTGCTGACGGATACCTCATCTGTATTGGTACAGCCAAATGCATTCGTCACCATTAAGGTAT
>JAAFHO010000338.1 GCA_013297575.1 Chitinophagales bacterium | reverse complement strand
CGGCGTTGTTATCGGCAAAATTATTTTCAAACATCGCATGACGCATCTTTAAGGCGATATGAGTTTGCTCAAGTCCAAAGATTGCCACGACAAGGCTGCTCCTTTTTTACCAAGAATTACCCTAAATCCGTGTCAAATGCATATCTTTGTATCCTTCAAAGTTATAAGCATTGAAATATGACGATAGAACAACTCACAGACGAAAAAAAAAATTAAATTATGGAATACAAAATTGGAACAAAAGAAAACCCAATGGTCTTAAAAACGCCACCATTGACAAGTGAATATACCATGCACGTTGACCAAAAAGATGGCAAAGACGTTTTAGTTTGTACTGTTGGAAAAACAGTTTTACTCTACAACATAGCATGCCTGAACGACTTGCATAAAATGCTGACAGACCACGGAGATTGGATGGAACTAGGCAGTGCTGATGAACAGAAACCTGCAAAAGAAGGGACAGTTGAATATTGGGGACGTTCAGAAAACAACCCTGTTGGCGGTTGGTACGGACTTAAAAAAGGGCTCCGTGGGCGTTTTGGTATGTATGTGCCGCCTCTAATGGAAGCACTTGGGCTTGCTGAGGTAACACATGATGCAAAAGGTAACAAAATGAAGGCAAAATAGAACTACGATTCGTATGGATTCAATTGAAATACTTGAACGCACGCCCTACGCGTTGCACCACTTACTAAACGGCATATCCGACGATTGGGTGCTTAACAATGAAGGTCCCGATACCTGGAGTGTCTTTGATGTAATTGGGCATTTAATCCACGGCGAAAAAACGGATTGGATGGATAGGATTGAAATTATTTTATCGGATAGTGCCGAAAAGAATTTTACGCCTTTTGATCGTTTCGCTCAATTTGAAAACAGTAAAGGTAAATCCATTGGTATGTTGCTAGATGAATTTATCGCAATTCGAAACGCCAATTTGGAAAAATTAAGGCAACTCCATATTACGGCAAAGGATGCACAAAAAACAGGGCTTCATCCGGCATTCGGCGAGGTAAGATTATCTCAATTAATGGCTACTTGGGTGGTACACGATCTAAATCATATTGCTCAAATTGCTAGAATAATGGCAAAACAATATGAAAATGAGGTAGGCCCTTGGATTTCATACTTGAAAATTTTGCAATAAAATAAAAATTGCCGTCACCAGAATTTGAGGGATTGACGGCTATATTGGTGGTAGGTTGGCTCCCTGTTTTTCCATTAACAACCGAGTTTTATCACATTTATTTGCAAATTAGGCCTCGATAAGATTATTTATTATGTACCTATTTAAAAAATCCCGAATCTCAGCATTTCTGCTAAAATTCGGGATTAATTTACAAGACAAATCTATATCGTCCCTGTATTTAACTACCTATTCATACCTTCCAAAAAATCTTCATTGGAACTAGAATTCATCATGTGTTTACGCATAAACTCCATGGCTTCTTCTGGCTTCATATCGGCCAAATGATTGCGCAGGATAAACATGCGTTGTAGTGTATCTCGATCGAGCAACAAGTCTTCGCGGCGTGTGCTTGATTTGGTAAGGTCAATACTTGGGTACATGCGTTTATTGGCCAATTGGCGATCCAATTGCAATTCCATATTACCTGTACCTTTAAATTCTTCAAAGATCACCTGATCCATTTTTGAACCTGTATCCGTTAAGGCGGTGGCAATAATGGTCAAAGAACCTCCATGCTCGATGGCGCGTGCAGCACCAAAGAATTTCTTAGGTTTTTGTAATGCGGTTGCTTCTACACCACCAGACAGCACCTTACCCGATGCCGGTGCAACAGTGTTATAGGCGCGTGCCAAACGGGTAATGGAATCCAGCAGGATCACCACATCGTGGCCGCATTCTACCATACGTTTTGCTTTTTCCAAAATGATATTGGCCAAACGCACGTGGTTGTCGGCGGTTTCGTCAAAAGTAGAAGAAACAACTTCCGCTTTTACGTTGCGTTTCATATCCGTTACCTCTTCGGGGCGTTCGTCGATGAGTAGGATAATCACATAACATTCGGGGTGGTTTTTGGTAATAGCGTTGGCTAAGTCCTTCAACAAGAATGTTTTACCTGTTTTTGGTTGTGCCACGATCAAGCCACGTTGTCCTTTACCGATTGGCGTAAACAATTCCACTAAGCGATTACCAAAATCTCTACCTGTTGTACTGGTGAGCAAGGTGAATTTTTTGGTAGGGAACAGCGGTGTTAAGTAATCGAATGGTACGCGGTCGCGTACATCTTTCGGTTCTAAACCATTAATTTTATGCACCTTCAACAAGGCGAAATATTTTTCACCCTCTTTTGGTGGGCGCATAGAGCCATACACCGTATCACCGGTACGCAGACCAAACAATTTGACCTGTGAAGGCGAAACATAAATATCATCAGGGCTGGTGAGGTAATTAAAATCGGTGGAGCGCAAAAAGCCATATCCATCCGACATCATTTCCAGCGTACCACCACCATCAATAATTCCGTCTAATTCTACATCGAATTTCTCTTTAACAATCACCGGCATTACCTCCTGAACTTCTGCTTGCGGTGCTTGACCATCATCATCATAGTCGTCACCAATGCGCTGTTGAACAGGTGCTTGTGGTGGCATATCATAATCTTCCTCTTCCATCATTGGATTAGGAACAAACTCATCTTCGTAGCGATCATAACGATTGGCATCTTGATCGTATAAATTTTGATTGCCCCCACCGCGTTGGTCGCGGAAACCGCCTTGTTGCTGGTTGGGTTGGCGGAATTGTTGTTGTTGTTGGCGCTGCTGTGGCATTTGTTGTCCACCAGGAGGGCCTTGTTGCAGGCGGCCATAGCGGTCGCGGTACATACCACCTTGAGGCGGCATAGGGGGCTGGGGCGGTCTATTTTGTTGTTGCTGAGGCGGGGGCTGTGGTGGTCTGTTTTGCTGCTGCGGCCCCTGTGGTGGTTGTGGCCCTTGTTGTAAACGGCCATAGCGGTCACGGTACGTTCCAGGTTGTGGGGGAGCAGGGGGCGGATAATTCTGCTGTCTCATATTCGGGTTCGGCTGTTGTTGCTGAGGCGGATATGGGCGCTGCTGTTGCGGTGGAGGTGGTGTTTGCGGTGGTCTTTGTGGTTGTGGTGGAATGGGCAGCGGAGCATTCCGCGTCATTTGTTTTGGTCCAGCCACGGGCTTTAGAACGCGCGGTTCTGGCTGTGGTGGGAGTTGTGGCTGTTGTGTTGGTGACTGTTGTTGGGGCGGTGGTGGTGGTAGCGGAGCAGGCGTATTTTGAGCAGATTCGTCCTTGGTCTTTCGACCTTTTTTAGCGTCACTCTGTTCAGATTCTCTTTCTGCTGCGGGCTTACGCACCACAATTTTACGGCCTGGAGCGGGTTCGTCAACTTCTGGAACGAATTCTCCGCCTTGTCCTTTTGCGGCCAAGGCTTGTTCATCAAGGATCTTATAGACCAGATCCTGTTTGGTCAGGCGATTAGCGCCTTTGATTCCGAGTTTAGTGGCAATATCGCGCAACTCGGTAACCAACTTCTCATTCAACTGCAAAATGTCGTACATCGACTTTCTAACGATTAAGGTGGGTGTGTAATTTCGGAAATGTAGAGGCACAAACGGTGTATATTCCGGTTGAACCATTATGGAGGGCGAAGCAGGAATAAAAATCTGCAAGGCTTACTTCGGCATGGCATACAAGCAGCATGCTTAATTACATTTCCGGGTGAGAAATAGTACAATTTTCGGACTTAACCAACGCAGGATAGGGCAATAAAAATATCGGGAGTGTGGTAAATCCGGTAGATATCGTGGATCTTTTTTTCTAAAACGTGGATTTTTTTTCTAAAATAAGACGTTTAGAAATATTTGTAACGCTGCAAAGGTAAACCTTATTTTATATTTAGCCTACCTTGTGGCGTTTTTTGAAAATATTTTTTTATTTTATATGCTCCAACTAGAAATAATTCGCGAAGAAAAGGCCAGAATAGTGGCTGGATTGCGCAAACGTAATTGGAATTCAAGCCAATTAAAGGTTATTGATCAAATTATTGTTTTGGACGACCAACGTCGCTCCGGGCAAAAAGAACTCGATGACGCACGCGCAGAAATGAACAAAATGGCTAAATCTATTGGCGCGCTCATGGGCCAAGGAAAAAAAGAAGAGGCCGAACAACAAAAAAAAGCAGTAGTGCTGTTGAAGGACAAAGAAAAATCCTTGGAAGAAGTGCTTGCCGCTACTAAGCATGATCTCGATCAGTTGCTGTACTCCGTGCCTAATGCTCCACACAAATCTGTTCCTACAGGTAAAACACCGGAAGAGAACAAAGTGTTCAAAGCATGGGCAAAACCTTTTCCTACTTTGCCCGCTGATGCTGTGCCGCACTGGGATCTAGGCAAAAAATACAACCTCTTCGATTTTGAATTGGGTGTAAAACTAACCGGATCGGGTTTTCCTGTTTACCGCGGCCAAGGTGCGCGCCTCCAACGTGCATTGATCCAGTTCTTCTTAGACGAAGCGGTAAAAGCGGGTTATGAAGAAGTACTTCCGCCCCATTTAGTGAATGAAGAAAGCGCACGTGCTACTGGACAACTGCCCGATAAAGAAGCACAGATGTACCACTGTACCGAGGACAACCTGTACCTGATCCCTACAGCCGAAGTCCCCGTTACGAATATTATGCGCGACGAAATTGTAAACATCAAAGACTTGCCGATTAAAATGACGGCTTACACGCCCTGCTTCCGTCGCGAGGCTGGCGCATGGGGCGCGCACGTGCGTGGCCTCAATCGTGTCCACCAGTTTGATAAGGTAGAAATTGTACGCGTGGAACATCCCGACAATTCCTATAAGGCTTTGATGGGTATGGTAGCGCATGTATCCAAGTTGATGACCAAATTGGAACTACCTTACCGCATTCTGTTGCTGTGTGGTGGCGATATGGGTTTTGCATCTGCCAAAACTTTCGACTTTGAGGTGTGGTCTGCTGCGCAACAACGTTGGTTGGAAGTGAGTTCTGTTTCTAATTTTGAAACGTTCCAAACCAATCGCCTCAAACTCCGCTACCGCGATACCAATGGTAAAATAGAACTGGCCCATACGCTCAATGGGTCGGCGCTGGCCCTTGCCCGTATTGTGGCTGCCTTGTTGGAAAATAACCAAACCGCCGATGGTATTCAAATGCCAAAAGCACTTTGGAAATATACAGGGTTTAAAAAAATTGGTTAGTTGGACTTGGTCGTTTGACTAAATGGCTAGATTTGATAAAAAAAGTGTAGTATATGCCTCTGTTTGTGGGTGGTATATGCTACACTTTTTTTGTGGTAAGTACTTGATTGATATTGCCTAGGGCGGAGTAGAAGAGGCGTTTTTTGTAGGTTGAATACTTCATTGAGATTAGTTTGGCCTATGATTGCCTGCTTTTTTGAATTGAAACGGCTGGCTAAGTTTTTACCAAAAATTAAAAAAAATAAATTTTACTGCCACCTTTTTAATTCTTCGCATCTAAATATTGAGATTTACCTAAAAGCACAAATTTAGCGGCGATATTTTGTACAAATTTTCGTTTTTTGTGCAATAAAGAACGATAAAATAATAACTTATGATTGTTGGACAAATCTCAATCCTTATCAAAAAAATGTGATGGATGACTTCAAGTATTAGCACAACATTTTGGCAAAATGCCTACCAAAACCATGCACCAAAAATCTTTGGTTTATGCCGTCGGTATGTTTCAGATCTTAACGCAGCCGAAGATCTGATGCACGACACTTTCATAACAGCCATAAATAAGCAACATAGTTATGAAAACAAAGGCTCTTTTGAGGGCTGGCTCTCGCGCATTGCTATCAATACAGCACTGATGTATCTGCGCAAGCAGAAACAATGGGCAATAGAATCTATTGAAGATATTGACCTAGGTGATAGTGAAAACGACGCGGCACGCGATGAATACCATGATGCTAAATCGTTGATCTGGACCAGCGATTTTCAACAAGACGAATTACTTTTGGCCATTGATTTGTTGCCCTTGCACCATAAAACGGTATTTAACTTGTATGTATTCGATAGTTTTTCGCATCAACAGATTGCAGAGCAACTACAAATAAGCGTAGGTACATCAAAGTCTCACTTGTCACGCGCACGCAAAAAAATTCAAGAAATATTACTTCAAATGGCTTTGGAAAAAAAGAAAAAAAACAGAAAAATTGCTGTATTTATGTCTCTTTCAACAGATAATAAAGGGTATATTGATGATTTGTATAAATCTAAACTAAATAATCTTCATATCGCTCCAAATCGAACACCTGATGTATTAAAAAAAGTATTGAAAGACGCTCCTGCTCCTCCGGCACCAAGATTTATTATTTCTAAAATGATGTACACGATTGCCTGTATCTCGGCAATTGCAGTTATCGGTGTTTTCCTTTCCTTGAGCAAAAAAAATACCAATGATCCGCCCATTTCAAATATTGAAAATGGCCTTATTGACACTAATTCTGCTCAAAGTAAGGTAACACTCCATCAAAGCCTAACACCG
>JAAFHO010000337.1:2098-6548 GCA_013297575.1 Chitinophagales bacterium | reverse complement strand
TGGGTGGTACGGGTAATTCGACGGCAATAGCCATATTACCCGATACAGCATCTACTTTCCAGATTCGATTTTGCTCGGCGGGTTTATTTTTTTCAGTGTTGATCACGGGGACAGGAGCCACCCACACATCTCCTTTATCTGTTATTACCATTGGCCCCAGCCAACCTGCATTTTTCCAAGTGGGTGCTTGATACGTTTTCGGGGTTGTGCCGGGTTTAGTATTCACTTCTATGGCCACTAAACCCATGGTTCTTCGTTCGGAGGTACTCAATGCGGTAGCCTTTATATCTAAACCTGTTTTGGATAAAAACGGCGGTAGCACCCTGCAATCGCGATTGGGTTGCGCTGTTAAACTGACCGTCATCAGCACTATATTGGCGCACCATAACAAATATATTTTTTTCATACTGCAAAGATAGGGATTATTATTGTTACTCAAAACTAAGAATTTCATTCGCAACATCCTAAAATCCTTGCACATATTCATCGAGGTCTGCCGTTTCGGGCAGATTTAGTTTTTTGCTTAGTCGATGCCTACCCCGGTAAACGCTATCTTTGGAGATACCTAAAATTTCCGATATTTCACCAAGGTCAAAATGGAGTTTGGTCATTAGGAACAGCCTGACCTCCGCACTGCTCAGGGTAGCGTGATTAGTTTTTAGTTTGTCGATCAGATTGGGGAAATGTATATCACATCGCTGTCGGAAAAGTAACCAGTCGCTATCTGTTAATATTTTCATTTGCCTCAGGTTGGAGGTATTTGGCACAGCAGAAGCGGTGTCAGATGCTTGTTGTAATAGGCTTTGTTGTTGTATTTTAATTTGCAGCATTTCGATGAATTCATCTTTCAGTTGGAGCATTTGGGAGGTGGTATGGAGTGCTGTTTGGGTATTTTTCAGTGCTGTTTGAGACTGTTCCAGTTCTTGTGCTTTTAGTTGGGCGAGGGCTTCCGCCAGTCCTTTTTCTTTGACGATCAGGTCTTTTTCCTGATTGTGTCCTTTGGCAATCAGGTAGTCGGCATCACTGGCATCCAAAGGGCGATTGAGTTGGAGGTAGCGTTTTTTGGCATCCAATAGCACGTACTGAGCAGTGTCATACCGATGCATTTCGATAAAAAACTCGCCGCGCATCATTTGAGCAGAGAGAGACGCAGATTTGAGCGTTCATTACAGCACTCCTCTTGATCTAAAACTAGCCCCTAACCCTGCACTTTCTACTGTGACAGTCAGTATAGAAGGTGTAGGCGCAGGTGGCGGCACTTTACTGGTATTTGATGCGGTAGGCAGGCTGGTACTCCGGCAGGTGATTGCAGAAAATCAGCAAACAGCAGTATTCCAAGTGGATGGTTCTGAATTTGCACCTGGTATGTACAGGGTCAATTTACGAACTGAAACTGGCATGGTGACCAAGACGCTGATAGTAGTAAAGTAATTGACTGAGTTAATAGTTTTAATACATGTGAACCATAAATGGGTCGCTCGGTATTTACTGGGCGGCTCATTTTAAAATCCGGGCAAAGAAAATCTGAGCAAAACCTACCTCATTTGACCTTTTTTGGGCCAAAATGGAAGCGGCCAAATTTCACTCCACATTTAATTTTTGCCATGATCGCCAAGGCTGTGGAAATTCAAGCATTTTCTGTTATCACTTTGCGGCAACGTCCGGCCTTTTGTCTGGCGTTTGAGGTAGATTATGTTTGGAATATACACATTTTATTGGAAAAAAGATAGTTTTTCATTAAAATACGATAGAAATTGCGATAAATAATGTTATTTTAGGGCGTAGCGGAGCACCCGTTCTTTGCAGTATAATTTAATTGTTCACTCTTAATTTTTTATACCATGCAAAATAAAATTTTCTGCTTGCTTTTTTGCCTGCTCACTACTGGGGCATTTGCACAAAGCCACCAATTGACAGGAACGCGGATCAATCATTTTTCCAGCATCACCATCGATCAAAGCCTTGCGCATTACGAGGTGTTTAGGATTGACGTCAATTCCTTGCTCAAGAGACTGTCCGGCCAAACTAGCCCATTTGTGCTGGATATCGACCTCGACCAGTTCCCAAAGGCTTCGCCCAAGATTAAGCCCAGCATGGTGTGTTCTGAAAACTATGTCACCCTTGTTGGGGAAAAAGGCGGTGTCAAGGCGGATAGGTCCATGCCCGCGGTGTACCCATTTATACAAACAGATGATAACAATAACGAGGAGACCGCTATTACATTTGCGAAGGACATGATCTACGGCTACTACCAAAAAGAGGGCCATACCTACTATATCGAACCCTTGTCGAATTACGATGCCGGACAAGCGCGCGACCTCTATTTGGTATATGACAAAAACGAGATCAAGGAAGGCTCCGAAACCGTGTGCGGTGGGGTGGAAATAGAACAGGAGATAGCAGCGGAAAGCCGCGACAACAATTATAGTAAATTGTGCGGTCCCAAAGTAGTGGAAATCGCTATTGCCAATGACGCGATGATGGTGACCAAGTACGGCAGCGTTGCAGCCACGGTGGCACACAATTTTGCCCTTATCAATGCCGTCAAGGCGAATTGGGAGAATGATTTCGACCAAGCCCTCTTCCTTCAAGTGGTGACGCAGTTCGTGCCACTGGACGGCACAGGGGATCCATTCCCAAGTACGACCAACCGCACGATCTTTTTAAACTTTTTCCGAGATTGGGCGAATGGCGGCGGATTTGGCGAAATAGACTTCGATTACGGTCATTTACGCACGCCCCGTATTCTCCGCACCGATGCAGGAGTGCAAGTATTGGGCTCCACTTATTCGACATCGCTGGGAACGCCGCAGGTTTGCACCAGCTATCGCTATTCCGTGTTTTCCGAATTCGGCCCTTTTGTCGCTACACTGGATCAAATGAGGACTGTGAATGCCCATGAGATGGGGCACCTTTTTGGCGCATCGCATACCGCTACTGGAAGTCCTGAGAATATTATGACAGGCGCATTTAGCGGTAATCCATCCAATCTATGGTTGCAGGCGTCCAAAGACCAGATCAACCTTGCCATTGCAGGTGCAGGCTGTTTGACCAATGGGACTTTTTCTTCTATCTGCACCTTTCCCACGAGCTTACCCCAGCCCCAGGCATTTATCCAGCCCTTTACGGCAGGACTGGCTCCCATTTGCACTACCTATGAAAACCCATGTATCGGAGGCTTTATTTTTTACCACAACGAGCCTGGCCTGCATATCAGTGCGGTAGGCAGCAATATATGTGTTTATACGACTACAGGCTTTGATTATACGCCAGTACGTGTCCATATTTTGGATGCTTGCGGCAATTTTATCAACAAGGTGGATTACTACTGGTACTTCAGTTCTGTCATCCCATTTGAAGGGGGCAATGTAGACCGCAACTTGAACAGTGGCGGCAGCGCAGCATTGTCGTTGCGCGTATCCAACAACTATATCCAATTGGAAGATGCAAGCCTCGATGCCAGAGTCAAGGACATTCAGGTTTTAGATGCCGCAGGCCGGCTGGTCATGACGCACCAATGTTCGGATCCTTCTGTTCAAATACCTGTTGAGGACCTTCCTTCTGGGCTGTGGATCGTTCGCGCAACGACCGGAGACCAAGTGGTCACCAAGAAATTCGCCCATTTAAAGTAAGATAGCGGATATGCGCACCCAGAGCGCCATCTTTTTAAGAAATACTCGTACAATAATTTACAGTTTTATGAAAAAACAAATATTATACATTTGGGGCATTGCCCTAATGTACACTCTGGTTTTTGCCTGCCCAAAAGGAGCAGAAGCACAGTTAGTGCTATCAGAGACCCTTTCTTCCGAACAGGCAAACGCCAATGAAGTGGGTGAAAGCACAGTTGAGTGCAGCTGCGGCATAGAAATATCAGGTGAGCCCACTATGGTTACAGGAATATTTACATATCCCGAGGAAGCATTGAATTTCGATTGCTCAATATTTAAGCCACCATTGGTTACTGTTAAATACAACGCCTTGACTGTGCCAAATCGTTTCAAAATTATCGGAGCGTCAGGCTCTGTGGCAATGGATACGGGCTGGGTTATGGGTATTGGCACACGTAACTTCTGTGTAATAGATCCACCATATTCTTTGGTTGTAAGTGCTAAAACAACGGTAACGGCATTGGACAGGTGGAAAGTTTCATTTAAGTGCGACTCAGGGTGCTATTAAGGATTCTTGGTTCAAAATTAAACTTATAAATAATTTTTTACAACATGACAAAATCACGTTTTTTCAGTGCAGCGTTTGCTGCGTTTTTCTTGACCATGATGGTCTATTTTAGCGCTTGTGTCAAAGAGCAGTCGGTTACGGACACCATTGACCAAGTCACTACGGAACAGGTAGATTATTCCGCCAATAACACAGATCTTGCTATTGTTCCCCTTGTAGAAGGAGGGGTAATCGAGAGGGGTTGTTCGCCTGCCGCTGGAAGATTGGGTGT
>JAAFHO010000337.1:0-2013 GCA_013297575.1 Chitinophagales bacterium | reverse complement strand
CTTCACTGGTTCTGGGAGCGCCAGTTTGATCATACCCTTTATGGTGAACCATGATACCTACTACAGGATCACGGTGACCAATAACAGCAACACTGCCCGGAACTTCACTTCAAGGATCACAAACCCGCCAGGCTATGGCTACATAACAGCCTTTTTGGGCACGATTCAGCCGGGCCAGAGCGCGACAGCGGAATATGACGGCAAGGGCAACTGCGGCTGCGCTTTTGTACACGATTGTTCGGGCACGCAGAACTAAATAGTTGATGCTAATACCCCAAGTTCTTTTTTGAGCAGGCAGGGGCCGCCTCGGTTTTCGGGGCGGCTCTTTTTTTTGGGGGGTAGGGGGGGCAACATCCAGCAACGCAGACAAGCGTAGAAAAATTTATACTATGGATAACAAAGGAACGGTGTCGAAATCTGTGTTAATTCTAACCATACTTTTTATAATTAACCACTTGCTAACTCAAAAAAGTACGACATTTGCACAAATTTGCAATGAAGGCAATCATGTAAGGAATGGTGTTGGAATAAAGGTACAAATTCAGGCTTCAAATTTTGGTCTCAGATTTTCTGTTTTTTTGCGCGAATAGCCGACCTATTTAAGTAGAAAAAGAGGAAATATGAGGGCAAAAGATGTGCATCAATCTGTACCTTTATTTCGACACCATTCCTAAGCACATAAGGTACAAATGGAGGGTCTGGATTATAATTTCTAACGACGGATTTAAGGCAGTGTATTTAAGAAAATATTGTAAAGTAATTATGCTTTCAAAGTTAGACGAGCCAGCACGAAATTGGCTTAGTCGTGTCTGCTTATTTGTGGTATGTTGTTTGTGCTGTCTTTTCAAAGGTTATACGCAGATTTCGCCGTATTTTATCCGTTTTTCCACAGCAGAGGGGCTACCCAGTAATAACACTGGTGGTTTAGTCAATGACGCAGAAGGCTTCGTTTGGGTGGGTACCCGAAGTGGGTTGGCCCGTTTTGATGGGCAACATTTCGTCTCATTTCGGCACCTCAGCCCAAATACAGCGTTACCGGAAGAGCACGTATTGGGGCTTTTAGCCGATCGGCATGGGTACCTGTGGGCAAAGTTTTCCAAGCAACTCTACCGTATTTCGCTCACCACTTTCAAGGCTGTACCAATGGTTGAAAACCTGAGTCCACTGTGCGAAGACGACTTAGGTAATGTATATTTTACCTACCCAGAAGGGTTAGCGGTTTTTTGGGAAAAGCAAGGTAGTTTTGAACGATTTCCAATGGTTTTTCAAGGAAAAAAAACAGAGGCTTGGTGGGCCAATAAAGGTAAAGATGGACAGATCTTAGTGGGCTCATCTGCCGGAATTTTTCGTTTTAATACACAACAAAAGACTTATCACAGGCCGAATGCACTGGTTGACCCAATCAGTTTTTTAACGGCAAAAGTGGATGAGGAAGGTATGCTTTGGATATCGAAGTGGAATAGTCCTGAAAACGGTCTTATTCGATATGATCCCTACGCCGACCGAATACTGCGTACGTTTAGTGCAGGTAAAAATGGCCTTAGCAGTACAGACTTAAATGATATTTGTTTTGATGGAGGGCAAGTATGGCTGGCCACCAATGCAGGCGGAGTATGCCGCTATGCTATTCAGGAAGACCGTTTTTATACCTATTCTGCCGCTTCGGGGATGCTAGGACACTTGTGGAGCAACCAAGTGTCGCGCATTTTAAAAGATCGCTTCGGTAATCTTTGGGTGTCATCGCCATTTTTTCTATTTCAAGTCCCGGCCAAACGCATCACAACGGGTCTTTTATCCCATGACCCGAAAAACCCCAACAGCCTGATTGCCCCGCATTGTGGGAGTGTGGCCGCTATTTCCGATGATCTCATGGCATTTGGTACATTAGACGGCATCAGTATTTTTGAACGAAAAAAACACCGTTTTCTCAATGTAAGGTTACCTGATTACAGTGATTATAATAACCATATAACATCATTGGCAAAAGCAGAGCAGGGCGGTTTTTGGGCCAGC
>JAAFHO010000336.1 GCA_013297575.1 Chitinophagales bacterium | reverse complement strand
TCTTCCGTATAATCATCGGCTTTCGTAGTGCCGACCTGCGGTATGGTTCCCCACCGAATGTAGCTATAATTTTTAAACTAGGACAGGTGCGCCTCATGGCAGCATCCTGACTTTTAACAAATAAAATTTAAAAAAATACAAATTTGCTGGCTTCATTTTGCCCCTATCTTTCGTTATTTATCGGTTGTTTAGTACCACTAAATGCCCTCTTTATGCCTTGATAGAGACAAAATCATCTCCCCAAATTTGCACTTTTTTAAAATTTTATTTTTAATCCATTTTCTCATTTTAAATCCGATTTAATATGCTACTGCCTTCGTTGAAATGTCTCCTTTTTGGAGCACTATTTATTTTATGCACCAGTCCGGTGTTTTCCCAAATTTCACCAATTGCAAACCTCGTTTATACGCAATTTGAGGACGATCCAACCATCACAACAATTGCTCCGTTTACTATTCTCCATCAAAAAAATCAGCAAGCGCTTAAAGTTGCGCCCAATGCCCAATTTCTCACTTTAAACCACGCTGTTCTTGGCGAAATTTGCCAAAACAAACCGCACAACGTAACGCTTAAATTGCCTTATCAAGGCAGCACAATCCTTGTTGATCTCACATGCAAGGACATCACAACTGACGATTTTTCGATTATTACCGAGCGTTCCAACACGCCATCTCCATATATCTCTGGTGTGCATTATAGAGGAATTGTACGAGGTGATGATCGTTCTGTGGTGGCTATTAGTTTCTTTGAAGACGAAGTGATGGGTGGAATTAATACCAATGACAAAGGGAAATTAGTGCTGGGGCGTTTAGCTGATCGCGGCAATATCGATCATTATATTCTGTATTCTGCCAATGAAATGACAGTACAAAACCCATTTAGTTGTGCTACCGAATCTGTGGAAGCAACTCCATCCATCAAGCATGAAACACATGGCGGCGGTACTCCGGAAGTGACCAAATGTGTACGCGTATTTATGGAAGCCGACAACGAATTGTTTGTAGACAAAGGCAGTTCGATTCAATCAACGGTGAATTACCTGTTAGGCATGTTTAACCAAACGGCTACACTCTATGCGAATGAGCAAATAACGACCATCGCCTCTCAGATTTTTGTTTGGACAACTCCAGATATTTATACACCTACGAGTAGTGCCACGGTGCTGAATCAATTTTTGGCATTTCGGACCTCTTTTAATGGCGATATTGCCCATTTAGTAGGCTTAGGTGGTAATAATTTGGGTGGTATTGCTTATGTTGATGTATTGTGTTCTTCTTATAAAGCCGCATTTAGCGATATTGCCACGACTTATAGCAATGTACCAGTTTATTCATGGACTGTCGAGGTATTTACCCACGAAATGGGGCACAACCTCGGTTCTCGCCACACACAATGGTGCGGTTGGTCGGGCGGCCCTATTGATAATTGTGTTTCAGCAGAAGGCAATTGTTCGCCTGGCCCAACACCCACCAACGGAGGCACCATAATGAGTTATTGTCACTTGACAGGCATTGGTATCAATTTTAATAATGGTTTTGGGCCACAACCGGGAACTGCCATTCGCAATTCGGTGACCAATGCTACTTGCGTTTCTGCCAGTTGCCCAACAGCCGCTTGCGATGCTCCAATCTCCTTAACCATCACTAATATCACTGGAAATGGTGCAACAATAGGGTGGGGGACAACGAATGGTGCAACTGGTTATGTACTACGGTATAGGCAAGTAGGGGCTGGTGCTTGGACGACGATTAATACCCCAGCAAATCCTTATATCATAACGGGTTTACCCGCAAATGATGAAATAGAAGTAACTGTCCAAAGTCTTTGCGGTAGTAACTCATCCGATTATAAAAATGGCACACTGTTCATCACTGGTGCTTCGGGTGGTAGTGGCGGCGGTGGCGGCACCACCTGCGATGCGCCTACCAATCTTTCCGCCCAGCCTTCATCTACTTCGGCTCAAACGAGTTGGAACACTGCAAATGGCGCTGCGTCCTATGATATTCAATGGAAAGTAAATACAAGTAGTACGTGGGGAACTGCAGTATCTGTTACGAGTAACAATTACAATATCAATAACTTATCTGCTGCAACCACCTATAATCTACGTGTCGCAACTGTTTGTAATGGCGCAACATCTGCTTTCTCTACCACCACATTTACGACTTCGGGCAACGGAGGAGGAGGCGTTACTTGTAATGCACCAGCAAATATTTCTTCTACTGGTATTACTACAACGACTGCTCAAACATCGTGGACGGCAGTAAGTGGTGCAAACTCCTATAATGTACAGTGGAAAACTAGTTTAAGCGCCACTTGGAATACGCCTGTAGTAGTGACGGCTAATAGTTATGCTATTAGTGGCTTGAGTGCTGCAACCATCTATAATGTACGGGTTGCTACGGTTTGTGGTAGTACTTCATCTGGTTTTACAACGGGTACATTTACTACTGCTCCGCTAGCAGGATGTGGTGCATCGCCCACTGTGACGACTACACCTGCACAAACAAGTGCAGTGGTCAACTGGGTAAGTTCGCCAGGCGCAAATACTTATACATTGGAATGGAAATTAGCCACTTCGAGTACTTGGAACAACACAATTACTTTGAGTGGTACCACTTATACGATCAATAATTTGGTGGCTAATACAGCGTATGATGTACGTTTAACATCCACCTGTGCTAATGGTGTATCTACTCCAACGGTTTCTTTGTTTAGTACAGCGGCAACGTCGGTTACTTGTAATTTGCCCACGAATTTTAATGTAACTGTTGGCACAACCAATGCTGCGACGAGTTGGAGTAGTATTACAGGTGCATCGTACTATCAAATTCAATGGAAAGCCACCAACAGCACCACGTGGGTTACTTTAAAAACGACATTTAGTGCCAATTACAATATTACATCCTTAGTGCCGGGTACGGCGTATCAAGTCAGGGTTGCTACGGTATGCTCTAGTGGGCAATCGGCGTTTACTACTTCTACTTTTACAACGGCAGGAACGGGTACATCTTGCGGAACACCCACAAATTTGACCGCAGTCCCTTCATCATTGAGTGCGCAAACTACTTGGACGGGAGTTTCGGGAGCCAATTCTTATTCCATTCAATGGAAAACATCCTCCAGTGCTGTATGGGGAACGGCAGTGAGCGTTACGGCTGCTAGTTATAATATCGCAAACCTTAGTGCTTCAACCGATTACAATGTCCGCGTCGCTGCTGTTTGCAATGGTGTACTTTCCGCTTATATCACTACATCGTTTTTGACGACCTCGTCGGGTAGTTGTGGTGCCCCCGTTACTATGACCGTAACCCCTACAACAGTAAGTGGCTTGGTGAAATGGAGTCTTGTTACAGGCGCAAGCGCATATCAAATACAATGGAAAGCAACAAGTAGTAGTACTTGGGGGACATTAACCACAGTAAGTACAAATAGTTTTGATATTACAGGCTTGGCAACTTTGACCAATTACAATGTCCGCGTTCGTAGTATTTGCAATGGCAATTCTTCGGCATACACCAACGGGCAGTTTACGACCACCGACAATAGCGGAGGAACTGCATGTGATCCTCCGGCAAGCGTTTTGGCAAATAATGTACAAGCGAGTTCCGTTCGTATTGATTGGAGTACAATAAGTGGATCTGTTTCATATTCCATACGTGTTCGAACACTGGGCAATATCAATTGGTTTACGTTTACAGGGCTTCCTGCTCCTGGCGTAACGATCCAAAATTTGCTCTCCTCTACAACATACGAGGTACAAGTAGCGGTAACTTGTAGCAATGGCGGCACCTCTATTTATTCACCAAGTACCACATTTACGACGCCTGCGCTATTCGTCGAACCGGAGGATCGTTCGGATTTGGTAAAAATACCTAAAAACAATGGTTTTATGGCATCCGTTGCGCCCAATCCATTTACACAAAATGCTCGACTTATTATTGATAATCAAGAAGATATACCTGCACAAATCACTATTTTGAATTCATTTGGGCAAGTGATTTCAGATCAGCATACCACATTAAGGGGAGGTAGCACTGATTTGGACACTCCAACGCTACCTAATGGCGTGTATTTTGTTCGCGTTCGGATCGTATCCGAAGTGCAAACAGTACGCGTTGTGAAAAATTAAAATACTGCGTTCCAAACCAATTGCGGCGTACTGCTTTAGTCAAACGAGACTATGGTTGTACGCCGCGTTGTATTATACTTCGGCTTTGTAGTTTTGTGCCTAAAAATCGCGCAATTCCTCATGGAATCTATGCACAAAAACTAACGACGCTCCGTATGAATTTACTGGCCAAAAAGATAGCCTAAATTAAGGCCAAATGCATGGTATTTGTATTGAGCATTAAAAGATTGGATACCCGAATAGGCAAAGGCTGCGATGGTCAATGATGTATTGTTAGAGAGCGGAACACCCAATCCAAAAGAGAGTCTTGCTCCCAACGCATTCTGATCAAATGGTGTCAACTTAGATGTTTTTGATTCTATTCCGAGAATTTTTGACTTAGTTCGGTAACCGATCAAAAAACTCTGAATCATTCCGCCCTGTATAAAAGGGGCTATTTTTTTTGGGGGGAACTGTACACGTAGTTCAAAAGGAATTTGGAAAAAATAACGTTGATCCTTAAATTCATCGTCCAACAACGGATCGCGCACATATTGGCCGTTTACATTTTCTGAAGGCCATTGCGTATAGTCACCTTTTCTATAAGAGCCAAACTGTAAGCACTCAAGTCCTGTAACAAAAAACATTTTTCTACTAATATGCAAATGATAGTGTCCGCCGAGCATCATGCCTAATACGCCATTATTTTTGTTTTGTAATATGGGACTAATCCTGTAATTTTGATAGCCTGCTAAGTTAATTTCCCATTTGTTTTGCGCTTGTAAAAACAATGGAAGGATGAAGAGTACTGCAAGAATGAGTTTTTTCATGATAAAATGTTTTTTGTATAATATAATTTTATTGTGATCGCCCAAAAAGATAGCCTAAATGTATGCCAAGCGCGCGGTATCTATATTGCCGAAAAAAATATTCCGTACCTAAATATGTACACGCTGCTATGTTCAATGATCCGTTATTGGAGAGTGGAAGACAAAAGCCTAAAGAGCACTTAAGTCCGACTGCATTTCGGTCAAATAGTGGCGTTGATTCCGATAATTTGGTGGTTTTTCCAGCAAATTTTGATATATAACGTTCGCCCAATAAAAAACTATGCACCATCCCGCCTTGTACAAAAGGTACTACTTTTTTTTGGGGAAATTGGATGCGTAGTTCAAAAGGAATTTGGGCATAATATTGTTTATACGTAAATTCATCATCTAAGGATGGGTCGCGTACATATAAACCATTTATATTTTCAGCAGGCAATTGCGAAAAATCTTCTCTTTTTTGACTACCCAATTGTGAAAACTCAAATCCTGTAACAAAAAATATTTTTCTTTTAATATGGAAATGGTAATATCCGCCGAACATACCGTCCCGAAAGCCATTATTATCGGTTCCTATTACGGTATTAATCCCGTAATTTTGGTAGCCAAAAACAGCGATCTCCCATTTATCTTGTGCATTTAAAAACAACGGAAGGATGATGAGTGCTGTAAGAATGAGTTTTTTCATAATGAAATTGTTTATAAGTTTATTCCTTTTCGTCGCATCCAATAGGCTGTCCTGGAGGAATTGCAACAGTTGGAATGGCCTTAAATTGCTCTGGTTTTTCCCTGAATTTTTTTATTTGAGCCAATAAATACATCCAATTCGCATTATTTTCAACATCCGAATTATTGGACAAACGCTTATTAAGTTCCATTTCTAGCGCATTGATTTCCAATAAAATAGCACCTTTTACGCTGGCCGTTGTCAGATCTGACATGGATATGGCTAATAATTTATTGACGTATAATTGCTGCTCAATTCTGCTAATTTCCGCTCCCATGCTGGTGGCGTTATTCGCGCTGTTCCAAATAGTGTTGCGTACTTTTTGCAATAAGGTATGCACCGATAATGCCCGCAATGCGCCACGTGCTTGTTGCTCCGAAATCCTATTCAATCGTTCAGGCAAAAGGAGCATATCCAAACCCAAACCAATACTACTGCTTACGGCTGCCAATGGATCAAAAAAACCACCAGTATTACTTTGAAAAAGCTCTCTATCTCGGTCAAAACCAATGGGTTGTGGCGGTATCAGTTGAATAATGTTTTCCGGCAATGCCAAGAAATCGGGTTGCAACGTTTGCAATAATGCGTCCAATGCTTTTTGCTGAATTGCTTCAGTGACAGGCGTATTTGTTGCTTGCCCGTCGCCTCTCACCGAATAAGTATAATTGACGCCACCAATTACTTTTGAAACGGCTTCCACCTGATAACGATGTGCAAGATAAAGTGGCACTAAAACCCGCTCTAAGTCGGCCATTACACGTCCTTTGGGCACCGATTTTTCACCAAAACGCTTCAATCCCGCGTTTCTGACTTGCATTAATCGCAAAAGCTCATCTGCTGCACTACTCCCATTGTCCCATAAGTGGGCATCAGGATGTCCGCTAT